>JBMTCO010000024.1:0-25786 GCA_049430945.1 Cyclobacteriaceae bacterium | reverse complement strand
CCGCACCGGACATTGAAACCATTGGCATCATCGGGCCTGGGGTTCAGGCTGTTTGGACAGCAATATGTACAGCGGCCATTCGTCCTGTAACAAGAATATTTATCCTTGGAAGATCGCAGCGCTCACGGGATAACTTCATCCTCCAGATGAAGGACAAACTGCCTGAAGCAGAGATCCTGCCTGTTTCAAACCCGGAGGAATTATTACGAAAGACATCTGTAATCATTGCCGCCACCACCTCTGATACCCCGGTGCTTCCGGAAGAACAGCAATTGTTAAGCGGGAAAACATTTATTGCCATGGGATCCTATCGTAAAGACATGCGTGAATTACCGGATGCAGTATTTAAACTAAGCAACCGGATAATTATTGATGCACCGGGAACAAAACACGAAGTCGGCGACGTGCTTTACCCTCTTCAAAAAGGATTTGTCAGGGAAGAAAATGTAATTACGCTGGGCAGTATTCTTACCGGTCAAAATCAGTCAGGCCCCGGCACTTCAGTTTTCAAGTCTGCAGGTTATGCTTTGTTTGATCTTTTTGTTGCACAGCAACTTTATCAAAAGGCCTTACTAGAAAACAGGGGCACTACTTTTAATTTTTAATAAAATTCTAACCGCTGATTTTTACTCAAAAAAGGGGATTAATTCTGCAAACCCTCATTTATGACTAATTTTCCGGGATGAATTTAGCGGAGGCATTTGAGAGGATCGCCGGCACAAGGAGGTCGGTTTATCCGAAGGATTATTTACCGGGCAAAGTTGAAGACGAGGTTGTGATGAAAATGCTGGAACTGGCTGACCGGGCTCCGACTCACAAGCGCACTGAACCCTGGCGTTTCATTGTATTTTCAGGTGAAGGCCTCAGAAAGCTGGCTGAATTTCAGGCGGCCTGTTATAAAAAGGTCACGGAGGCGAATGGCACTTACAAGGAAGACCGCTATCAGAACCTGCTTGTTAAGCCAATGGAATCTTCACATATAATTGCCGTCGGTATGAAACGCGATGCCGCCTCCGGACTTCCTGAGTGGGAGGAACTTGGCGCCGTCTTTTGTGCTGTTGAAAATATTTATCTCGCTGCTACAGCATTCGGGATTGGGTGCTATTTAAGCACGGGGGGCATAACTAATTTTGAAGAAGCGAAAGAGTTTTTTGGTTTGGGTCCCCAGGACAGGCTTTGCGGCTTCATTCATATTGGCAGAACCGCCATTTATGAGTCAGCCTTGCCACAAAGTCCCCGAAAGCCTCTGAATGAAAAAATGAAATGGATTTCCTGAATAACAGTTATGGAAGAGAACCAAAAGATTCCCACAGCATTTGATGTTACCTCGGCACACCAGCGCATCCGCAGCTATATAAACCGGACGCCTTTGCTTTCTTCAGATGCACTGAATGAAATGGCGGGTTGTTATCTGTACTTCAAGTGTGAAAATCTTCAGAAGATAGGTGCTTTCAAGATGCGCGGCGCAATCAATGCAGCGCTCAAATTATCAGATCTTGAACGCGCCAAAGGACTTGCCACACATTCTTCAGGTAATCATGCCCAGGCACTGGCGAGGGCAGCAAGTTTACTGGGAACGCCTGCCTATATTGTGATGCCGCGCACAGCCCCCGAAGTAAAGAAGCAGGGTGTAAGAAGTTTTGGCGGTGAAATTTTTGAGTGTGAGCCAACGCTTGAAGCGCGTGAGGCAATGCTGGCAGAAGTCATAGAAAGAACGGGTGCAACGGAAATCCATCCCTTCAATAATTATGATGTCATAGCCGGGCAGGCCACAGCCGCGGTGGAGATGTTTGAAGAAATGAATGTGGAAATTTTAGTTGCGCCTGTAGGTGGCGGTGGACTGCTGAGCGGAACTTCGCTGGCTGCAAAATATTTTTCTCCGCTTACTACTATTATTGGTGCAGAGCCTGAAGGATCAGATGATGCTTATCGCTCTATGCTGTCAGGTAAGATTGAGTCCGCGCAATCTCAGTCTATTGCTGATGGGTTATTGACCACACTCGGCGACAAAACCTTTCCGATAATAAAACAGAATGTGAGTGAAATCATTACTGTATCGGATGTGGAGATTATCCGGGCACTGAGATTAATCTGGGAAAAACTAAAAGTTGTGGCAGAGCCAAGCTGTGCAACTGTGCTGGCTGCAGTATTAAATCGTCCGGAACGCTTTGAGGGAAAGAATGTGGGATTGATCCTGAGCGGCGGAAATGTTGATATGCTGAAAGTATTGAAATTGTTTTCCTGAGCCTACTTTAGTTCTGCGGCTGCTTTAAAACCCTGAATGTAATTATCCAGTGCGTCTTTCCATTCTGCTGCGCCATCCCATTTAGTGCCCAGATAAATATTTCCATTTTCAAGATGCTTGAAATAAAATTTGAAAACAGTTTGCTCTGCCGGCAGACTTGTCTCTTCAGATTTTCCTGACTTGTAGGTGACGGCATCTATTCTGTGCCCCACATTAGATAAATCGTAACCCAGCAGATCCATTGCTGCAGAACTTCTGCAATGAATCATCTTCAGCACATATAAATAACCTTCTCCCCTGGCGATAGTTTCATCTGTGCCGGCATCAAACATTTTGAATTTGAACGGATACATCGAATTAAAATATGACTCAAGGGCATCATCGGTTTCTTTATTACCTGTAAGGATGATTGCGAGCTTATCTATTTTGAGATCGAGTGAAAAAAACTCGTTGCGGTTTCCGGTGACAGGATCAAGATTTAATTCCTTCTCCGGTCGTTCTATAATTAAATGGTTCTTTTTTTTCTGTGAACCGGATGCAACCCGGTGAATGCTTTCCAGCAGATTTGAAAGACCGTTGCCTGCTACACGCCATGCCTGCTGTCCGGGATCTGCCCAATCAGTTTTCTTGTTAAAGCCTGTGAATAAAAACTCCAGTTGAGTGTTGACTTCTCTGAAGAGAATGAGGTAACGGATATCGCGCACTGTCAGGTAGCGCACAAACACTTTATTTACATCGTCATTGGATGCAGGAATATCAATCGGGTAATGAAGGACAACATCAATTCCTGTTTTTTGAAAACTCTCCTGAATCTGTTCCAGATAGTCACCATTGATTTGCGGATCATATAACAGTACAGCTTTTTTTGAGAGCAGATCATCCGGAACGCGCTCTTCTGTGGTTACCTGCCTAAACAGATTTTCGACCGGATCAAACCACTGGGCTGATCCGTCTGTCGAAATCCAGTTTATCAAAATTATTAAGACTAAAATCCGTCCCATCATACTGTTCATTCAACGGAAAGATATAAAACAGATTGCATTTCTATAATTGAGGGCTCAGGCTTAGATCCCGATAAATATTCCCTCCTCACCCTCTCTGATGGGAAAAGTTTCCAGATCAGGTGCGTCTGACCTGCATCGGCCGGTTTTGAGATCAAACCTGTAACCATGCCATGGACAAACCACTTCGCCAAGAAAATTGACTTTACCCTTTCCAAGGGACTCACCATTGTGCGTACATCGGTCAGACACCGCAACAATCTGACCTCCGATAATCGCTAGACAGATTTTCCTGCCGGAGATGATCATGGTATAAGCCTTGTTTTCCCCAAGCAAATCCGTTGCTTTCTGTTTATCCGTGAAAATTTTAATCCATTCCATAAACTCCTGATTTCTGCCGGGAGCACTTTTTCTTAACTTGTCCGAAATTAATACTGCTGAAATAATTTCTGAATCTCTTAAATCAATACCGATGAGAAAAATTGTCTTTATTCTGTTGTCTTTTTTCAGCTTTTCCGGTGTGGCACAGGTATCACCTAAGCTGAAAACAAAACTCGAAACCGAAGCAAAGAGCCATGAGCAAAAGGTGATAGAATGGCGCCGCCATTTCCATCAGTATCCTGAGCTCTCTAACCGTGAGTTTAAGACAGGAGCAAAAATTGCAGAACATCTGAAGGGCCTTGGACTGGAGGTTAAATATCCGGTTGCCAAAACAGGAGCTGTAGGTATTCTCCGAACAGGCAAACCCGGTCCTGTTATTGCCCTGCGTGCCGATATTGACGCACTCCCGGTGGTTGAACGCAATGCATTGTCTTTTGCCTCAAAAGAAAAAGGCGAATACCTCGGGCAAGAGGTTGGCGTGATGCACGCCTGCGGTCACGATACGCACATCGCAATTCTTATGGGTGTTGCTGAAATCATGACAAAAAATAAGGCTGATCTTAAAGGAACAATTGTCTTCCTTTTCCAGCCTGCTGAGGAAGGAGCGCCTCCCGGTGAGGAAGGTGGCGCCAAGCTGATGGTACAGGAAGGATTACTGGATGATCCAAAAGTAGATGTGGTATTCGGGCTCCATATTAATTCAATGACTCCGGTGGGCGTTATTGCTTATAAGCCCGAAGGCGAACTTGCATCTGCAGATATACTCAATATTAAAGTCATAGGTCGTCAGACGCACGGCTCCGCCCCGTGGTCGGGCGTGGATCCGATTGTCGCCTCCGCACATATCATTACGGCGCTGCAAACAATCACCAGCCGAAGCATAGAAGTAACAAAAGCGCCCGCGGTAGTTACCATTGGAAAAATCAGCGGTGGTGTGCGCAGCAATATTATCCCTGAATCTGTGGAGATGACAGGCACAATCCGCAACCTTGATGTTGGCATACAGGATCAGGTTCATGCGCTTATCAAAAGAATTGCCGAGAACACTGCCGAAGGTCTTGGTGCAAAAGCCGAAGTGGATATTCAGAAACTTTATCCGATTACCTACAATGATCCCGGACTCACCGCATGGTCAGCTCCGATTATTGAACAGGTTGCAGGAAAAGAAAATGCACGCGTGATCAAACCTCAGACAGGATCAGAAGACTTTTCATTCTTTGCACAAAAGGTACCGGGCTTCTTTTTCTTTATCGGAGGAATGCCGAAAGATGCAGATCCGAAAAAAACAGCGTCACATCATACACCTGATTTTTATATTGACGAATCAGGTATGCTTACAGGACTTCGTGCCATGCTGCAGCTGACGGCGGAATACATGTATCGCAAATAAGAGAAGTGGTGATGAAAAATATTTTTCTTTTTTCTGTACTTATTGTCATGGCAGCCGGCACACTGTCGGCACAGGTTAATTCTAAAACCATTACACGGATAGATGAGCGCGCTGCGGCCATTGAACAGAAGGTGATAGAATGGCGCAGAAAATTTCATCAATACCCTGAGCTTTCTAACCGTGAATTCAAAACCGGTGCAATCATTGCCGATCATCTTAAGTCGCTTGGTCTTGAAGTGAAATATCCTGTTGCAAAAACAGGAGTCGTAGGAATTTTGCGAACAGGGAAACCGGGTCCTGTCATTGCGCTTCGGGCTGATATGGATGCCCTTCCGGTTACTGAGCGTAATGCGTTGCCGTTTGCTTCAAAAGAAAAGGGAGAATACAACGGGCAGCAGGTTGATGTAATGCATGCCTGCGGACATGATACACATATGGCGATTCTCATGGGTACTGCAGAAGTTCTCACATCCATGATATCAGAATTGCGCGGCACCATTGTATTTCTTTTTCAGCCTGCTGAGGAAGGCGCTCCCGATAATGAAGAAGGTGGTGCTTATCTTATGGTTAAAGAAGGACTGCTGGATGATCCTAAAGTAGAAGCAGTCTTTGGTCTTCATATTGAATCGCAACTTCAGGTCGGAGCAATTGCATATCGGCCGGAAGGAATCATGGCCGCTGTGGATGATCTGCACATAAAAGTTACCGGACGTCAGACTCATGGCTCCGCCCCATGGTCGGGGGTAGATCCTATTGTGGCCTCCGCACATATTATCACGGCATTGCAGACCATCACAAGCCGTAGTATTGAGGTTACCAAAGCGCCGGCAGTGGTAACCATCGGAAAAATTGAGGGAGGTGTACGAAGCAACATTATCCCTGAATCTGTGGAGATGATCGGAACGATACGGACGCTCGACATGAAAATTCAGGATCAGATACACGAACTTGTACAGCGGATTGCGAAAGAAACAGCTGAAGGCCTGGGTGCAACCGCGGAGGTGACCATCATCCGCGGTTATCCGGTCACATATAATGATCCGAAGCTGACGGCATGGTCAGCGCCGCTCATTCAGCGAGTGACCGGAAAAGACAATGCTATTATCACTGCTCCTCAGACCGGATCTGAAGACTTTTCTTTCTTCGCTCAGAAGGTCCCCGGATTTTTCTTTATTGTTGGCGGAATGCCGAAGGGTGCTGATCCTGAAAAAACCCCATCACATCATACGCCTGATTTTTTTATTGATGAGTCCGGTCTTATCACCGGCCTTCGTGCTATGCTTCACCTTTCAACTGAATATCTTTACCGCAAGCCCTAAATATTTTATTTATGAAAATTACACTCGTTTGTTTCATCACGCTTTTTTGTGCTGTATCCTTCAGCTCTTTTGCGCAGAGCAATCCAAAACTTCTGGCGAAGCTTGATGAGCAGGCTGCTGCCATTGAGCAGAAGACTATAGAGTGGAGAAGATATTTTCACCAGTATCCTGAGCTTTCCAATCAGGAAGTTAAAACAGCTGCTAAGATTGCAGATATTCTTCGTGGCTTTGGTCTAGAAGTAAAAACAGGAGTTGCGCGTACAGGTGTGGTTGCAGTACTGAATACAGGCAAGCCCGGCCCTGTTGTTGCACTTCGTGCTGATATGGATGCGCTCCCTGTTGAAGAACGAAATGATCTTTCCTTTGCCTCAAAGGAGCGCGTGGTTTATAACGATCGCGAAACAGCTGTGATGCATGCATGCGGACATGATTCACACATGGCCATACTTCTCGCTGTAGCTGAAATTCTTGTTAAGAACAAAGCTGACCTTAAGGGCCAGGTGAAATTTATTTTCCAGCCCGCCGAAGAAGGAGCCGGTACACTTAAAGGAGGTGCGGCCATGATGGTAGAAGAAGGCGTGCTTGAAAATCCTAAAGTTGACGCCATCTTCGGATTGCATATTCAGTCAACAGTACCTGCCGGAACAATTACTTACCGTCCCGGCGCACTGATGGCCGCTCCTGATTTCTTCACAATAAAAATTCGTGGAAAGGGTGCACATGGCGCAACGCCGTGGGATGGTATTGATCCGCTCGTAGTGGGCTCACAGATTGTGCTGGGCATTCAAACTATTATCAGCCGACAGATGGAACTCACAAAAGAGCCCGCCGTGATTACCATTGGAAAATTTTCTTCCGGAAATCGTGAAAACATTATCCCTGAGACTGCAGAGATGGGTGGTACCATCAGAACTTTTGACAAAGGCATGCAGAAAATGGTTCATGAAAAATTGCGCATGACTGCAATGAATATTGCCGAGAGTGCAGGCGCAACAGCTGAAGTTATTATCAGCTCCGGATCGCCGGTTACCTACAATGACCCTGCGCTTACCGGCATGATGGTTGGAAGTCTGGAACGCGCTGCAGGAAAAGCCAATACCAACGCCGTAAGTCCCGTGACCATGGCTGAAGATTTTTCAGAGTTTCAGCAGAAAATTCCCGGATTGTTTTTCTTCATTGGCGGGATGAAGCCCGGCACCGACCCAAAGAAAGCGCCCATTCACCACACTCCTGATTTTATGTTGGATGAGAGCGGATTCACAGTCGGGGTGAAGGCACTTCTTAACCTGACCGTTGATTACCTGAACAAGGATCCAAAGCTTGGTGCTAAAAAATAAAGTCTAAGACTATGCGCATCTCAATTCTTCTTCTGTTCTCTGTTTTGGTGTTCACTTCCTGTTCGGAAAAAACAGCCGAAACCACGGCAACTAAAAAAGTGATTCTTGCAGTCTTTGCGCATCCGGATGATGAGACAACTGTGACGCCCGTTCTTGCGAAGTATGCGGAAGAAGGACACGATGTATATCTCGCCATTGCCACCGATGGTCGTTATGGAGTGACCGTGCATGCAGGAATTCCCGCAGGCGATAGTCTTGCAATAGAGCGCGCCGAAGAATTAAAATGCGCGGCAGCAGCACTGGGAATTAAAGATCCCATTATGTTCGGGCTTCATGACCAGCTGAAAATGCAGGGTGGCTTTGGACCGTTGCATGATCAGCTCAATGAACTTCGGGAGCGAACAAAAAAATTGTTTGAAGAACTTAAGCCGGATGTGGTGATCACATGGAGCGCATCAGGCTGGTCAGGACATCATGACCACAGACTGGTTGGTTCTGTTGTAACAGAAGTTTTTGAATCAAAGAAATGGGAGAAGCCGTATCAGTTATATTATCCCGGAATCCCGACCGGAAAGCTTCCGGAACAAGGTGGGATGTTTGCTACAATGGATTCGGTTTACCTCAATGTTAAAGTTGAGTCCAGACCTGAGAATTATGTGAACGCTCTTAAATCTTTATACTGTCACCGTAGTCAGTACACCCGTCAGCAAATGGATGAGATGCGCGGCCTGGTAGGGAATTCTCTTGGAAATTTTACCTGGTTCAGGTCGCATCACGAACCTGCTCCGAAGGACGGCTTGTTTTAATAAAAGGCCGGATTTTTCAGAACAGCGGATAAGGAAATCTGCTGTTCAGTTTTATTCTCATTCCAGATTCCTGTGATTTTCTTGCGCTCTCAATAATTTCGAGAACATGAAGGGCATGCTCCACATTAATTTTTGGCTCAATTCCCTTTACAAGGCCTTCACTGACTTTCGTTGCACCCTCCTGCCATTCATATCCTCCTTTGTCGGTGCTCATTAATTTTGGCGGCTCAGTCCAGGAATTGTCGAGCATCACTCCATTGGTTTCCCAGTCGTAACCGATTAGTCTGATATTGCCGGCATCACCGAAGATCTGAATGGAGTGCATATTTTGTCCGCCCGCCTCATGTCCGTGCGGATCAAAATAATTGAAACCGCACATGATGTGCGAGATCACATTGTTTTCATGTTCAAGCAGGATGTGAGCATTGTCTTCTGCAACTACTTTAATGATTTTTCCTTCAATCTTCCTTTCGGGCTTAACAACACTGGTCATGGCCACTAAACTTATTGCCGGACCAAGCAGTCCTGTCAGTGTGGCGATGTTATAAACTCCAAGGTCCGGCATGCTTCCGCCATCCTTTTCATAAAAGAAAGCACTCCAGTCCGGACCGGTGTGGCCGTACTGTCCATGGGCAGTTGCAATCTTTCCAAGTGTTCCTTCGCGTATGAGTTTAAGCATGTACGCGAACTGTGGGCTGTTCACCACGGCCGGCGCACCCCAAAGTCGTAAATTATTTTTTCGCGCAAGTTCAAGTAAGGCCTTCCCTTCTTCATAAGTATTTGCCATTGGCTTCTCACTCCACACATGCTTACCTGCCAGAAGTCCTTTGCGGTTAATCATGCCGTGGACTTGCATATCTGTAGTTACCACCAGCAGATCAAATGGTACACCTGCAAGCATTGCGTCAATATTCGGATATGTTGCGGCCTTTAGTCCGTATTCCTTGTTTTGATTTACGGCACGTTCATATCTGATATCACACAAACTGACGATCTCAATATGCGGTGAATTCTTAAGGTGAGGCAGATAGCGGTTGCTCACACTTCCGCAGCCGATTAATCCGACGCGGATTTTTTTGTCTTCCCCAACGGCCCATCCTCTGACGGAAGAAAGTAAAATAGAGGCACCTGCAACAGAGGTTTTTATCAGAAATTCGCGGCGGGATTCAGGAGAACTCATAATAGAAGTGTGGGTTTAAAGATTATGCATTGCAACCTTTCAGGAGGATGTGTATCTTCCAAAGTTGATTTTTCTTCTCAATTAATACAAATAGGATTATGCGATATCTGGTTACTTCCGTTTTTCTCCTCAGCCTGCTTAATGCATGCAATAAACCTGAAGACTTCCGCTTTGAAGTTTCATTTGCGGATTCGCTGGCTGTTGCGCCGCAGGATGGCCGCCTGCTTATACTACTTTCAAAAGACTCAACTGCAGAGCCACGATTTCGGATCAGCGATGGCCTGAATTCTCAGCTTGTTTTTGGAATTGATGTGGATGGCTGGAAGGCGGGTGAGCCGGTCGCTATAGATTCTGCTTTCGGGTATCCGATAATGTCTATGAAAGATATTCCGGCAGGTGATTATTATGTGCAGGCTTTGCTGAATCGTTATGAGACCTTCAATCTGAAAACCGGAAAAACAGTGAAACTGCCCCCTGATCAGGGAGAAGGCCAGCAGTGGAACCGCAAGCCCGGAAATTTTTACAGCACACCGGTGAAAATGAGAGTTGATCCGCAAGGCGGCGTCGTGTCACTGGTGATGGATAGGAAGATTCCGCCTATAGAGCAACCTGAAGATTCTGAGTACATCCGGCATATCCGAATTCAAAGCAAAATGCTGACAGATTGGTGGGGAAAACCAATGTACCTCGGCGCCCACGTACTTATTCCAGAAGGATTTGATCAGCATCCGGAAGCAAAATATCCGCTGATGATTTACCATGGTCACTTCCCGAGTGATTTCGGAGGATTTCAAACCTTCCCCCCGGATGCAGATATGGATACTACCGATTATTCAGGGCGTTTCGGAATTTATGGTTACAGAAAAATTCAGGAACAGGAGGCATACAATTTTTATAAGCAGTGGTCCGGAAAAAATTTTCCGCGCTTTTTGATAGTGGAGATCCAGCATGCCAACCCGTATTATGATGACTCCTATGCAGTGAACTCTGCAAACCTAGGGCCATATGGTG
The DNA here is from genome assembly GCA_049430945.1 of Cyclobacteriaceae bacterium. Classification (GTDB taxonomy): domain Bacteria; phylum Bacteroidota; class Bacteroidia; order Cytophagales; family Cyclobacteriaceae; genus ELB16-189. The sequence goes on along the minus strand of JBMTCO010000024.1, from coordinate 15,116 downwards.
ATGCAATCATGTATGAACTTATTCCTGAGATAGAAAAACAATTCCGCGGAATTGGTGAGGGCTGGGCGCGTTTTACTTATGGTGGCTCTACAGGAGGATGGGAAGCGCTGGCCGCCCAGATGTTTTATCCTGATGAGTTCAATGGTTGTTTTGCAGCCTGTCCCGATCCTATTGACTTCAGAGCCATGTGCCTTGTGAATATTTATGAGGATAAGAATGCATATTTCTATGAGAGCAATAATAAAAAGCTCCAGCGTCCTGCACACAGGGATTACCTCGGTCAGATTCAGAGCACCATGATGGAAGGAAATTATTACGAGCTGGCGCTGGGTGATAAAACCAGATCAGGTCAGCAATGGGATATCTGGGAAGCGGTTTATTCTCCGCAGAATGAAGACGGATATCCCAAAAGAATTTTCAATAAGCTGACCGGTGAAATTGATCCTGAAGTTGCCGCATACTGGCGGGAAAATTATGACCTGCGTTATATTCTTGAACGTGACTGGGAAAAACTCGGTCCGAAACTGGAAGGCAAAATTCATATCTATTGCGGTGACATGGATAATTATTATCTGAATAATGCCGTATATCTCATGGAGGATTTTCTGAAGAAAACAAATAATCCATTCTATGCCGGTGAAGTGGACTACGGTGATCGTGCAGAGCATTGCTGGAATGGAGATCATGAAAACCCAAATTATATTTCAAGGCTTCGGTATAACACTATGTACCTTCCTAGAATCCTGAAACGAATTGCTGATTCAGCCCCTAAAAAAGCAGACGTATCAAGCTGGCTATACTGATAAGACGATGAAACATCTTGTTATTTTTTGCCTGGTTTTCAGCACAATGGTGTCTTTTGCACAGAAAAAGAAAACGGCACCAGCCCCTGCTTCTGTTATTTCCATTCAGGAACAACGACTCCGTACTGAAATAGAAAGACTTTCTGCTATCGGTGGCGGAAAGCTTGGCGTTGCGGCTGTACATATTGAGAGTGGAAAAAGTTTTTCTCAAAATGGCAGCGAACCGTTTCCGATGGCAAGCTCTTATAAAGTTCCTATCGCTGTCCAGTTGCTCAATAAAATTGATAGTGGGAAACTTACACTTGATGAGATGATCACGGTTACCGGAAAAGACATGCACATCGGCAGTGGTATGATTGCTGAAAGGTTTGAGTGGCCGGGTGCCAGTCAACCCGGTGTTGCTCTGAGTGTGCGATCTCTTCTTGAGCTTATGCTTCTGATCAGTGATAACAGTGCCACGGATATGTGTCTGCGTCTGGCAGGCGGACACGCACAGGTTAATGCAACCATGGCAAGGATCGGAGTAAATGGTGTGCGTGTGGACCGCCCCACCTCGGTATTAATATCGGACTGGCTTGGTGTGAAATGGCCTGAAGATGCTGAGTATCCAAGGAAGGCCTTTGCGGAAATAGAAAAGACCATAACCGAAGAGGCGATGAATCAGTTCTCAAAAATTTTTGATGCCGACCCGCGCGACACCGCCACACCTGATGGCATGGCGCTGCTGCTTCAAAAGATTTTCACTGAACCGATCCTTAAACCCGAATCAAAATCCCTGCTGCTGGATATTATGATGCGTTGTGAAACAGGACAGGCCAGATTAAAAGGTGCACTTCCTCCGGGAACGCCGGTTCGTCATAAAACCGGAACAATTGGCATGACGACTAATGATGTTGGTATTGTTTCACTTCCGGGAGATGCCGGTCACCTGATTGTTGCGGCTTTTGTAAAATCCTCTGAAAAACCAATTGCAGAACGCGAGGCGGCCATTGCTCAGGTTACAAGAATGCTGCACGATTATTTTCTGCTGATGCGGTGAGAAAAATGAATGCGTAACTTTGGATCAAACTTATTGATGATGCGCCGGCTTACCTTGATCCTACTTTTATTTTTTCCGCTGATCCTTTCTGCTCAGAATGATCCGCTTGAAAGTATCCGTAAAAAAATTACTGCCGGTGATCTGAAAGGGGCACAGGTTGATCTTGGAAAGTATATTGATGCAAATCCAAAAAACAAGAATGCTTACGCCCTTCGTGGTAAGACAAGACTTGGTCAGGAAGATTATTATGGAGCAATTTCTGATCTGACTGTCTCTCTTGAACAGGATTCCACTCAGGCTGATGCGCTTAACGACCGTGGAATTGCCAAAATGAATCTTGGCGATGACATCGCTGCAATTTCTGATTTTTCAAAAGCCATAAAGTTCAACCCTAAATTTGCTGACGCCTACACCAACAGGGGTTTTGCCAAATACAATCTTGACGAAGTTGCCGACGCTTATTTTGATTTCTCCAAGGCACTGGAAATCGGTCCTGCAGACGCTGATAAATATTACAATTGTGGTGTGGCAAAGGCAGCGATCGGAGAATTTGTAAGTGCCATTGATGATTATAATAAAGCACTTGAACTGGATAAAACCGATCCTGCACTGTGGAACTTCCGGGGCATAGCATATGATCAGCTGAGTAATTTTCAGCTTGCCGTCGCTGATTATTCTGAAGCGATAAAGCTGGACGGAAAAAATCCGGATTATTATGAAAACCGTGCACTGGCCCGTTCATCTCTTAATGATCTGAAAGGTGCGCTTGATGATTATTCAAAAGCTGTGGATTTAAACCCTGAAGATCCGACCACGCGAAATCTTCGTGGTGTGGTGCGTTTTAATTTACAGGATTATGATGGTGCGATTGCTGATTATACTAAGTCCATTGAGCTTGATCAGGATAATCCTACCTATTACGACAATCGTGCTATAGCGCGTGAACAAAAACAAGACTTCGTCGGTGCAGTTGAAGATTACTCTGCTTCCATCGATCTCTTTCCCTCGGATCCCGAGACCTACATTGAGCGCGGAAAGATGAAGCTCCGTCTTAATAACTCTTATGACGCCTGTCTGGATTTTAAGCGTGCCGAAGAGCTGGGTTCATCAGAAGCCCGACTGCTCATTAAGAAGAATTGCAGGTAGGAGACAGGAATCACTGGTGTTGATTGGTATTAAATCCGGCAAAATCATTTTGCAATTGTTCGTGAAATTAGTGCCGCCCCTCCGGGGCGTGTAGTGTTCATAGAGCAGCCGAATTTATAAAACTTCACCCCCGTTACTCCTGGCTATTCGTCAACCTGTAAATCAAAACCGCTGCCCTTGCTGTCAGATCTTTAAATGTTTTCAAATTCATCGTCTCGCTCAGACTGTGTGCACCGCCACCCATCGCCCCCAGCCCGTCCAGTCCGCTGATATAGGGCGCCACATATGATATGTCTCCGGCACCACGCTGACCGGGATCCCAGGCCTTCACCTCGCCAAGCCCCATATCCTTGCCTACCTGACTCAGCTTTTCCAGCAACGCATAATTTCCCTCTGATGGAAACATTGCGGGAATGCCATCCTCAAAGGTTATGGTTGCAGAAGTATGCGGCAAATGATCCTCCACGATGGCTTTCATTTTTTCACGGGCTCTGATTTTTTGTTCTTCTGAAATGAAACGCAAATCACCCGTTACAATTGCCGTCTCAGCTACAATGTTACTTTTTCCGCTTGCTGTACCGTTACCTGCTTTTTGCTCGGCTGTTGCACCTCCTGTAATCATACCGGGATTGAAAGTGAGGTATTGTTCCTGAAGTTCATTATGAAAACGATTGAGTATGCGTGCAGCTTCATAGATGGCGCCGCTTCCGGTATTCTTACTGAAAACTCCTGACGAGTGTGCACGCTTTCCGGTGGTCACCAGTTTCCAGCCGCTTGCTCCTCTGCGCGCTACCGTTGCATAACTGAAAGCGGTTGCGGTCTCAAATGCAAGCGCGAGGTCACTTCGCTTAGCAGCTTCAATAATATCACGACGACTGATCGATTCAGGATCACCGCCGTTTTCTTCATCTCCGTGAAGTGCCACAATAATTTGTGTGTCTTTTAATACGCCTGCATCATGCAGGGCTTTGAGCGCAAATAATAAAATGATGTTACCACCTTTCATATCGTTTGCACCGGGCCCGCTCGCGACAGAGTCGTTTGCAGTCCAGCTTTGAAATGGGCTGTCCGGCTCAAACACGGTATCCAGATGTCCGATAAGCAGCACGCGTTTTCCTTTTGTTCCTTTTCGCTCGGCAAAAAGATGCCCTGCCCTTTTCATTTCAACCGGCATATCAATCCACCGTGTCTCAAAACCAATTTTTCTGAACTCAGGCTCAAGCAGATCTCCGTTGGCTTTCACGCCTGCAATATTGAATGTACCGCTGTTGATATTTACAGAGCGGGCCAGCAGGTCAATCGCAGATGTATGATTCGCTTCAACTTTTTTGATGATTTCCTGTTCTTTTTTCGTCAGTTTTTGTGAAACAGAGATAAATGAAACCAGTATGGCAATCGCGAAGGGTAAGAATCTTTTCATGGCCGGTATAAAATGGTTGAAGAATTATTAAGCAACTTTGAGCCGGTCCAAATTAAGAAGGATTCATGAAACCTTGCCCACCGGAATGCTGAACATATCTACTCAGCTTGCAGAATATATTTCAAATAATGCTGCCGGTGACACAGCCCGAATACGCCTTGCGGGAAAAGAAATATGTGGGTATACCGCCAATTTTGTTGCTGACCAGATTGAAGCCCGCCAACTGTATCGCAAGAGATTTCCGCGGTTATGTGCTGATACTCTGACCATTTTCCCTCCGAAACTTAACCTGGAACAAAGCTCTTCCGAGGCAACAGCGGATGCAAAAGCTGAATTTATATTCCGGGAAACCGGCAGGGCACGTTGCATCATTGATCTTTCAGCAGGATTAGGGGTTGATGCCCTGGCGATGAGCAGTATCTCCGATAAAATTGTTCTGACTGAGCCGGATGAAAAAATCAGGGCTGTTGCTGAATCAAACTTTGCCCGACTGATCCCCGGAAAATATTCGTTTTATCCTCTGCAGGCAGAGGAATTTCTGAACTCATCCAAAGATTCGGCAGACTGGATATATCTGGATCCCTCACGGCGTAAATCAGGCAGAAAAGTTTATAGTCTTGAAGACAGCTCACCCGATCCGGTTGCGCTGACAGATCAAATGCTGAGCATTGCCGGTAATGTTCTGATCAAAACTTCACCGATGCTGGACATTGCTGAAGTAATAAGGAAGTGGAGCTGCATTAAAAATATTCTGATTGTTTCAGTTTCCAATGAATGCCGGGAGGTGCTGTATCATCTAACTACTTTAACGCAAAACGATCCATTGATTACCTGCATTAATATCAAGCAGGATAAGAAAGAAGTTTTTTCATTCAGACAAACGGAAGAAGCAGCAGCAAACGCACAGTACTCAGATCCTCTAAAATATATTTTTGAACCGAATGCATCAGTATTAAAAGCCGGCGCATTCAGGCTGATTGCCGGGCGTATGGGAATTTTAAAGATGGCGCCAAACACACATTTATATACTTCGGATAAAATTGTTCAAGATTTTCCCGGAAGAATCTTTGAGGTGATCAGGCCTCTGGAAAAATCTGATATTGGAATAAAATCCAACATTATTTCCAGAAATCACCCAATGACAACAGATCAGATCGCCACAAAATTTAAAGTGAAGGATGGTGGAGATGATTTTATTATTGCAGGCTCGGGTCAGCAGAAAAAATTTTTATTGCGCTCCCGAAAGATTAGCAGAGATTAAAGATCGGTCAGTCTCCAAAGCAAGTACGCAATGAAGCAAGTAATGCCATAATATTTAAGGACCATCAGTCTGTTTTCCACAGGCGACCACCACAAAGCATACCATGGGTAGAAAAGTCCGAGAAGGGTGAGGAAGGTGGACAATATCATGACGACCAGAAGCAGCAGACGGAAAGTTTCCATCCTGTAAAATTATCATTCTGTAAATTCTTTTTTCCTCCGCGACGAACGGGCCGTTCAATATCTTACCTTTGCGGCCTTTCAATCCAGCGTTTGAAGCCGGATGCACTTTTAAAAATATACTCCGAAAACAGCAACGTTCAGTTGCTGGCGGAAGAACTGCGCGCACGCCATTCACTCAGGTTTCAGGTAAAAGGCCTTTCAGGAAGTCTGGATGCTGTTGTGCTGGCCTCAGTCATACGCTCTGTACATACCACACATTTTATTATTTGTCAGGATCGGGAGGAAGCAGCTTACCTGATCAATGATCTTCAAAGCCTGCTGACGGGGCATGAGGTATTGCTTTTTCCAATCTCTTATAAGAAACCTTATGATCTGGAGGCAGTAGAAAATGCCAACGTGCTGATGCGTGCCGAAACACTGGATAAACTTTCAGCACACCCCAACTCCCAGATTATTGTTACCTATCCCGAGGCGTTGTCCGAAAAGGTTATTACCAGATCGGCAATGTCTAAAAACACTTTTACGGTAAAAAAGGGGGATCAGCTGGATACTGATTTTCTGACTGAATTTTTATTGGGTTATGATTTTGAGAAAGCTGATATGGTGGATGAGCCCGGGCAATTTGCTATTCGCGGTGGCATCATTGACATTTTTTCATTTGCGCATGAGTTTCCGGTAAGGATTGAATTGTTTGGCAAGGAAGCTGAAAGCATACGTAGTTTTGATCCGGGCACTCAGCTTTCAGTGAATCAGCTGGACGAAGTCAGAATTGTGCCGGATGTGCAGACCCGATTGCTCAAAGAGGACAGGCAGACAGTGCTGGAATTTCTTCCGGCCGGTGCACGGATATGGGCTAAAGACATGGCACTCGTATTTGATGTGCTTCAGAAGTCTTTTGATGAAGCAACTTCAAACTTTGCCGTACTGACCATGCGTGCAGGCAGTGATAAAATTGCACTGAAGCCTGAGCAGCTTTTTGATCAGCCCCGCAGTTTTCTTTCGGCACTTCAGAATTTTCAAACAATTGAGTTCGGCAGCAGATTTTATTTTTCTTCCGATCAGTACACCGGCTATTCGTTTCGTTCCTCTGCACAACCCCCGTTAAAAAAAGATTTTGAACGACTGGCCGGTGATCTTGAAGATCATGGTAAAAAGGGCTTTTCATGCTTTATTTCGGCAGAATTTCCGCGGCAGATCGACCGGCTGGAAGAGATATTCAGTCAGATCAGGCCTGACTTGAAATTTTTTCCGCTTGAGTGCGGGCTTCGTGCCGGGTTCACAGATACAGAAGCAAAGATTCTTGTCTATACCGATCATCAGATCTTTGAAAGGTTTCACAGGGCGAAGGGGAAAGAAAAATTCAGTAAATCCAAAGCAATCACGCTGCGTGAATTGCAGACCATGCAGCCGGGAGATTTTGTCACACACATAGATTTCGGAATCGCAAAATTCGCAGGACTTGAAAAGCGTGAAGTGGATGGAAGACAACAGGAAGCCATACGCCTGATTTATCGGGACGATGATTTACTGTATGTGAGTATTCACTCGCTGCATAAAATTTCAAAGTACAGCGGCCGCGACGGAACCCCGCCGCTCATCAGTAAGCTTGGAACAGGTGAATGGGAAGGTAAAAAAGCAAAGGTTCGCAAAAAGGTTAAAGACATTGCTCGTGAACTGATTAATCTTTATGCGAAGCGAAAGGAGGCCCCGGGATATGCCTTCGGAAGGGATAGTTTTATGCAGGCTGAGCTGGAAACATCTTTTATTTATGAAGACACTCCTGATCAAGCGAAGGCAACAGAAGATGTAAAGCGTGACATGGAGCTTGCACATCCGATGGATCGGCTTGTTTGCGGAGATGTTGGTTTTGGTAAAACAGAAGTAGCTATTCGTGCAGCATTTAAAGCCGTCGCAGATGGGAAGCAGGTTGCCGTACTTGTGCCAACGACCATTCTTGCTATGCAGCATCAGCGCACTTTTTCAGAGCGCTTGTCTCAGTTTTCAGTGCGGGTGGAATATTTATCAAGATTTAAATCTGATAAAGAAATAAAAGAAATTCTGGAAGATGTTGCTCAGGGAAAGGTGAACATCCTCATCGGTACACACCGCATTGTCAGTAGAGATGTTCAGTTTAAAGATCTGGGATTATTGATTATTGATGAGGAGCAAAAGTTTGGCGTGAAAGTAAAAGAGCGGTTAAAAGAGTTGCGTGTGAATATTGATGTGCTCACGCTAACAGCAACACCTATTCCGCGGACGCTGCATTTTTCACTCATGGGCGCACGGGATCTTAGTGTCATTGCAACACCGCCTCCAAACCGACAGCCTGTTACTACGGAACTTCATACATTCCATGAGCACATCATCCGAGATGCGGTTATGAAAGAAATGAAAAGAGGTGGTCAGGTGTTTTTTGTTCATAACCGCGTCAGCGATATTGAAGAGATTGCTAATATAATTTACCGAATGGTTCCCGATGCCCGTATTGGTATAGCGCATGGTCAGATGGAAGGTGATAAGCTGGAGAAGGTGATGGTTCGTTTTATTGAGGGTGCCTATGATGTGCTTGTATCAACGAACATCATTGAATCCGGACTTGACATTCCGAACGCTAATACCATAATTATCAATCAGGCCCATCTGTTCGGACTCAGTGATCTGCATCAGATGCGTGGCCGTGTAGGCCGCTCCAATAAAAAAGCATATTGCATATTACTGACACCGCCCTCCTCTGTACTTTCTTCTGATTCGAGAAAACGGCTCGCAGCACTTGAGGAATTTTCAGAACTCGGTGATGGCTTTAAAGTTGCCATGCGTGATCTTGATATTCGTGGCGCCGGAAATTTACTGGGCGCTGAACAGAGCGGATTTATCACAGACCTTGGTTATGATGCCTATCACAAAATTCTGGATGAAGCCATTCAGGAGCTGAAGGAAGATGAGTTCAAGGAGTTGTTTTCCAATGATCTTGTGAAGACAGCAAAACAGATTGCAAAAGATTGCCTGATTGAAACGGATCTCGAAATTCTGATTCCGGATCATTATGTAAGTAATGTCAGCGAACGACTTCAGCTCTACTCCAGGCTTGACCATATTGAAGATGAAGAGAAATTGAATGCCTTTTCTGAAGGTCTTGTTGATCGTTTCGGCCCAATGCCTGCTTCTGTCAAGGAACTTGTAAGCACCGTCAGGCTGCGTTGGTTTGGAAAACAGCTTGGTTTCATAAAGCTGAGTCTCAAAGGCGGAAAAATGAGAGGCTATTTTCTGCCGGAAGATGAATATTTCAAATCGGAGGTATTCAGTAAGATCCTGCGGTACACTACTGCAAATCCCCGCAATGTTCGTTTGAAAGACACTTCCGGCCAGCCTGTAATCATTTTCGACAAAGTCCCGGACGTAGCAGCGGCCATGGATTTTCTGGTAGCCATTATTTAAGACACGACCGGTGCTGCAGGCAGTGCGGGACAATAAGAGAAACAACACATTATATAACTGAAAATCAGATACTTAGATTAAACGGGCCAATTAAAATACACCTGGCGTTATAAAATATCTGAGGCTAAAGTCCGTTTCTGATTATTGTGGTTTAAGCGTTATTAAAGCCTCAAAGCACCCAAATACCGCAGAACCTTTGGAAAACAAACATTTATATTTTTATCTTAGCAGTTACTTTTAAGCATAATCACATCAAATGAAGGGTTTAATGCGTCCGCTATTTTTTGCAGTCCTTATTATGACTGTTTCGTCCTGTTCGTTCATTGATAATTTACTCGGTAAAAAGGGCGGAGCGCCTACTGCTGAAAACCCCGGTCAGTTCAGTACAGCCACAGGGTTGCGCTATAATGACGATGAGAAGCCAAGTTTTCAGGTTCCTGAATTTGAAGGTCAGCCGGATGCACCAAATATGCGTTTTATTGAGGGCGGACGTGCGGTTATGGGCTCTTTTGAAGAGGATGTTATGAGCTCAAGAGACAATGTTGAGCGCACAATCTCAGTTGCCTCTTTTTATATGGATGAAACAGAAATAGCCAATGTTCATTGGCTTGAATATCTCGATTATCTGGAGCGTGATTCAGCACAAAATCCTGCAGTTCTTGAGGCTGCGCTGCCTGACACAACAGTCTGGGTAGGTAAGCTGGCTTTCAATGATCCCTATGTTGCCCACTACCTTCGTTATCCCGGATTCCGCTTTTTCCCTGTAGTGGGTGTAAGCTGGAAGCAGGCCAATGCTTATGCAAAGTGGAGAACAGCTGCGGTTAATATGCAACTTGCAGAACAGGTTGGACAGGATGTCGCCAATGTTCCTGCAGGAGGAAGAATACCACTTGAGTCGGGTTTTGTAATTCCTGATTACCGCCTTCCCACAGAAGCGGAATGGGAATACGCCGCACAGGCACTTATCGGAACGCAATGGCTTGAAGAATTACAAACACACCAACGCATTTATCCATGGGATGGTCATGCATTGCGTAATCCTTACGGAAAGCAAATGGGATTGTTTCTCGCTAACTTCAAGCGTGGTCGCGGTGACTATGCCGGTATTGCAGGCCGTCTGAATGACGGTGCTCTGATTACAAATTACATTTATGAGTTTCCTCCCAATGATTACGGGCTGTACAACATGGCCGGTAATGTGAGTGAGTGGGTTATGGATGTATATCGTCCGCTCTCCTATCAGGATGTTGATGACCTTAATCCGATGCGCCGTGATGGTTTCCTTGATGACATGAACAACTACAACAGCAACGAGGATACAGACCCTGAAACTTTCACTTCTCTGGTTACAGATCGTGCGCGTGTTTACAAAGGCGGCTCATGGAAAGATGTTGCGTACTGGATGTCACCGGGTACCCGCCGGTATCTTGATGAAGACTCATCAACTGCAACCATTGGTTTCCGTTGCGCGATGATCAGCGCAGGTACAAGCCACTAATATTATATTTTTTAGTTATCCGGATTTAAGATCCGGCATTTCCCTTATAGCGGGTGCAAGCTGTATTGCTGGTCACGTGGTTGAAATTTCATCTTTTAACACTGGTTCAGATCAATGCTTTCTTTGAACTGACTGATTCGTTTTTTCATTTCGCGGATTTCTTTTGCCTTGGATTCCAAGGCTTTCAGTTTTTGATCCAGAATTTCAAGCTTCTGTTTTCTTGTAAATTTTTTGTTGTACCAGGCATCAATGATCTGGCCGATTTCAGCTATGGTAAATCCGACTGACTTGGCTTCGTTAATAAACCCCAGTTTTTCTAAAGTCTCCTCGCTGTAATGGAAATAGTTATTGGTTTTGATATGAGGATCACGCTCACCTTTTATCAACCCCGATTTTTCATAAAAGCGGATGGTGTGTGCTGAAATGCCGGATCGTTTAGCAAGCTCATGGATTAACATGGCTCGAAGCTACAGCATAAAAAATATTTTTCAACTATAGAGTATACTCTAATGTTGTTGGTTTAGAGTTTCACCGATAGGTTTACAGCAGAATTATAAAACAATGAAAAAAACAGTATTAATTACAGGCACATCCAGCGGAATAGGAAAATCTGCGGTATTTGAGTTTGCAAAAAACGGATGGCAGGTTATTGCGACACAGCGAAATCCTGAAAAAGAAAATTCCTTTGCCGGACTATCCAGTGTTAAGCTAATGGCACTGGATGTGACCAATGCTCAGCAGGTTGAGGAGGTGATGAATAAAGTTGTTGCTGATTTCGGAGCACCGGATGTGCTAGTAAATAATGCAGGTTATGGCGTTGATGGGGCATTTGAGGCAATGGATGACGAAGTTGTTCGCCGGCAGTTTGAGACAAATGTCTTTGGTCTGATGCGGGTAACCCGTGCTGCAATAAAAGTTATGCGCCCCCGGCGTTCAGGAACTATTATTCAGATTTCAAGTATGGGCGGAAAAATTACTTTTCCGCTGTACAGCATTTACCATGCAACCAAATTTGCAGTTGAAGGATTCACAGAGTCCCTTCATTATGAGCTGGCCAATTTTAATATCAGGCTTAAAATTGTTGAGCCCGGTCCGATTGTGACGGAATTTTATGGAAAGAACCGAAACTTCATCAAGCCTGAGAATACCTCTGAATATGATGACTTCATTGCTAAATTCAATACGGCTGCTGTTGAAGTGATGAAAACCGCTGAAGGACCTGAGGTTGTTGCGAAAACCATTTATAAATCAGCCACGGATCAATCAGCTCAACTTCGTTATCCTGTTGGTAAGCCGGGCCCGTTACTTTTAAAACTGAGAAAGCTGATGTCTGATCGTGCCTACTTCTGGCTGGTTCGAAAGTCCTATAAGCTGTAATTAAATTCAGTCACCTTCAATTTCCGGAGATCTGCCGGAGGGATCCTGTTCAGTGATCCGGAAATTGAAAGATGGAAATTTTTTACAAACCGCCTTTTGCAAGAATTGCATCTGCAACTTTTCTTCTCGCCTCTTTCAGATTGACAGGCTCAATTTTTGTAAAGCGTTTCAATCCTAAAAGCATCATGCGCATTTCATCGCCGGTGGCGAAAGAAGTAATGGCTTCTTTGCCGGCTGCTGCTGCCTTTTGCATGCCTTCGTGCAGTGTAATCTGCACCATTGCCTTTTCAATTTCACAGGCCTGTTCGCCACGCTGACTGATGAGCTTTTCAACTCTGAGCAGGGTGGACTCTGCCACATAGCCTTCGATCAGCATATCAGCCATGTTCATAATGATTTCCTGTTCATCGCTCAATTTCATCATGAATTTCTGAACAGCGGCACCGGCCACCATCAGTCCTGCTTTTTTAAGATTCAGGAGCGCCTTTTTCTCTGCAGCGAACAATCCCTCTGATTCTCCGGAACCAAAATCAGGAATGGACATCAATTCTTTCTGAACCTCCATTGCAGGAGTCATAAGATCAAGTGTTCCCTTCATGGCCCGCTTCAGCAACATGTCGATAGTGAGCAGACGGTTGATTTCATTGGTTCCTTCAAAGATGCGGTTAATTCGTGCATCGCGGTATGCACGATCCATCGGACCTTCTGCAGAATAGCCCATACCACCATAAATCTGAACCCCTTCGTCCACTGCATAATCAAGAATCTCTGAGCCATGCACTTTCAAAATGGCGCACTCAATGGCATATTCTTCAAGTGATTTAAGTCTTGCCTGTCCTGACTCCATACCATCTGCCACCAGTTTATCATACCAGTCATCTATGTTCTGGCCGGCGCGGTAATGAGCGGACTCGGACGCAAAAATCCGCGTAGCCACTTCCGCAATCTTATATTTAATTGCTCCGAATTCTGATATAGACTGTCCGAATTGCTTGCGCTCTTTTGCATAGTTCACGGCAGTCTTCAATGCCATCTTGGCACCGCCAACGGCTCCTGCTCCGAGTTTGATTCTGCCAATGTTCAATACATTGACGGCGATCTTAAAACCATTTTCCCGCTCACTCAGCATATTTTCTACCGGCACTTTGCAGTCATTGAAAAAAATCTGCCTGGTTGATGAACCCTTAATACCCATCTTTCGCTCTTCAGCGTTCATGGTAATCCCACCAAAGGCTCGCTCCACTATAAATGCGGTGAGATTTTTATCATTGTCAATTTTGGCAAATACAATCATCACATCAGCAAAGCCACCATTGGTGATCCACATTTTTTGTCCGTTGATGACATAATGTTTTCCGTCGGCAGACAGAGTAGCTTTTGTTTTACCGCTGTTTGCATCTGAACCGGAATCCGGCTCAGTGAGGCAGTAGCAGGCTTTCCACTCGCCGGTGGCAAGCTTCGGTACGTATTTTTTCTTTTGTTCTTCTGTTCCGAAATACAAAATGGGAAGCGTTCCGATTCCTGTATGTGCACCATAGGCTACAGCGAAAGAGTATGATGCGCCAAGCGCTTCAGCAACAAGCATGGTTGTGTTGAAGGACATTCCAAAACCGCCCAGCTCCGGAGGCACCGATGTTCCGAGAAGGCCCAATTCGCCTGCCTTATCAAGCAGCGCCGGCATCAGGGCAGGATCTTTCATGGAATCAATTTCATCAAGTCGTGGCCAGATTTCCTTCTCAACAAAATCATAGCATGTCTTTTCAATCATCCGCTGTTCTTCATTCCACTCTTCAGGAATAAATACATTTTGTGCTGATGTTTCTCGGATGAGAAATTCACCGCCGCGTGTAGTCGAATTTTTTGTGCTTGTTACCATAGCTTTATAATGTATCAGTTCAGCAATTCATAAATACCGGCCACACCCTGTCCGCCGCCCACACATGCAGTTACCATTCCGTATTTTTTATTCTGACGGCGGAGTTCATTAAACAACTGGACAGATAGTCTGGCACCGGAAGATCCAAGCGGATGACCTACAGCGATCGCGCCGCCATTGACATTCAGTTTTGTGCGATCAATTCCAAGTTCTTTTACAACAGCAAGTGACTGTGCAGCAAATGCCTCGTTTAATTCAATCAGATCGATATCATCCTGTTTTAATCCTGCAAGTTTCAGTGCTTTTGGAATTGCGGCAACAGGACCGATGCCCATGATGCGTGGTTCAACTCCGGCGACCGCATAACTCATCATCCGGGCAACAGGTTTCAGACCAAGTTGCTTCACCATCCGGTCACTCATTACAACTACAAAAGCTGCGCCGTCGGATGTTTGTGAGGAGTTTCCGGCTGTCACGGTTCCACCCATTGCGAAGACAGGTTTAAGTTTTGACAAGCCCTCCACCGTGGTATCCTGACGAATACCCTCATCCATATGAACAGTGAACTCGCGGGTTTTCTTTTTCATGTTCTCGTCCACATAGACTTCTTTTACTGTGACGGGCACGACTTCTGAGGTGAACTTTCCTTCTTTCCATGCTTTCGCCGCCTTCATGTGCGATTCAAAAGAGAACTGATCCTGTTCTTCACGGCTGATTTTAAATTGTTTTGCGACCTCTTCAGCCGTGAGCCCCATGCTGGTGTAATAATCAGGATTTGCAGTGGCAATTGAATAATTCAGTGCTGTTTTAAAGCCCATCACCGGCACCATAGACATCGATTCAGCTCCGCCGGCGATGATTACATCGGCCATTCCTGACCGGATGCGATCAGATGCAATGGCGATTGCCTCCACGCCTGAGCCGCAATAGCGGTTTATAATCATCCCGGGCACATCCTTACCCAGTGCCAGTAAAGAAATCATTCGGCCCATCTGCATGCCCTGTTCCGCTTCCGGAACAGCGTTACCCACAATGACATCATCAATCATCGGATTCTCAAGACCCGGAACGGATTTAAC
>JBMTCO010000023.1:0-26080 GCA_049430945.1 Cyclobacteriaceae bacterium | reverse complement strand
CCTATGATAGTATCTCCGACATGAATATCCCGTCCTATTCCATAACCTCCGGCGATCTGTTGGAGGTTCCGGATTGCTTCCACAGGATGGCTGAACATCTTACCGTTAACAGATTTCAGTTCTCCTTTTATAAATTCAAGAACAACCATTTCAGAATTACTTTTTGTCACCTGCGTGGGCCAGGCCTCCTCAGGAAGCATACCTACAGAATTTAAGGTTTCCTTTCCGCCAACCGAGGAACCCCAGAGTCCTTTATTAACGGAGTAGCTGGCCTTTTCAAAATTATATGCAACATTCTTCTTTCGCAGATATTCAATCTCAGCTTCCCTGGAAAGTTTAAGGTCACGGATAGGGGTGATGATCTCCATTCCCGGGGCAAGAATATGAAGGGCCATATCAAAGCGCACCTGATCATTTCCCGCACCCGTAGATCCATGACAAACCGCAGAAGCACCTATTTCTCCTGCATATCGGGCGACTGCAAGGGCCTGGACCATCCGCTCCGCACTCACACTTAAAGGGTATGTGCCGTTTTTTAAAATATTACCGAATACCAGAAACCGAATGATATGATCGTGGTAATACCTTGTGACATCCTCAGTTTTGTGTGAGGTTACACCAAGGTCAAATGCTCTTTTTTCAATCTGAACAACTTCCTCCCGACTGAACCCTCCCGTATCTACTGTCAGGGTATGAACTTCAAAGCCCAGATCCTCGGCCAGATACTTGACACAAAACGAGGTGTCAAGACCACCGCTGAATGCTAACAATACTTTCTTTTTCATGATTTTATTGTTACCAGAAAAACAAAAAACTCAATAGCGGGTTTTTCTTTTCTCCGTTTTGATTGTCATTGTTGTTTTTATTGTCCTTTCTCCCGGCTCCCTTCAGCAGTACAAATTGCTTGAATCTTATCCATCTGGTGTATAGCGGGAAATTATTGGCAAAGGATCTGCGCTCCTCCGGTTGTAGTGTATGCTTTGGTTGTTCAGCTTTCTTTTTGGCGGCTTCTTTTGGGTCAAACAACATTCCCGTACACAAACAGTTTTTTCTGTTTTTGGACATCAGGATATCGTAGTTAACGCAACTCTGGCAACCTTTCCAGAAGGCTTCATCATTGGTAAGCTCCGAATACGTTACAGGTTCATACCCCAGATCAGAATTGATTTTCATTACGGCAAGACCTGTGGTAAGACCAAAGATTTTAGCTTCCGGGTATTTTATACGGGATAATCCAAAGATTCGTTTTTTGATCTCCCGTGCAACTCCGGATTTCCTGAATGGAGGGGAAACAATAAGCCCACTATTGGCCACATAGTTTTCGTTTTCCCATGCTTCAATGTAGCAAAATCCGACCCAAGTGCCGTTCCGGGTTACCGCAATGACCGCCTTTCCCTCTCTTATTTTTTCCCTGATATAGTCAGGGGACCGTTTGGCAATACCTGTTCCTCTTGCTTTCGCGGATTCCTCCATTTCTGCAGTAATTGCCTCAGAATAGTGCAGATCGTCTGGGCCTGCAGGCCTGACAATTATATTGTCGTCCAATGTTTTTCTAATTAAAAGTTGAAGAAAAAATACCAGATCACTTACTCAGGGACTTGCCCTGCAGCAAAACCACACAAGGGTAATCTATCAGATCCGGATTTGTCGTCGACCGGAGCGGCCTGACAACAGCGCAGATTTTTGTAATGCTTGTACCAGTGTTGGATGAAGACCGTAGGTCTCAAAAAGTGTTACAACCGTTTCCAATGCTTAGGTAAGTAGTTAGCGTTACTTATAAGGTTTCAAAAAAACGTCGTAAATGTAAAAGTTAATTTATTACACCGATCGGATTTTTTTGTCTTTTTTCAGCTAACAGTCATTTGTAAAAAAACGGTCTTCATTTGGGAAAAACCCGGGCAGTTCCAGGAGCAGCCTTAATTTATTTTATTAAAATTCCTGAGCAAGGTTTGAATTATATGCGCTCCAGCTTCACCGGATAAGTCCTGGAAGCATTCCACTGGCAGACATAGAGGTTCTCATCCTGATCTACGCAGACATCATGACAATGTTTGAAAACAGACTCAGACTGAACCATCAGCTGAAGTTGTCCGTTGCGGTATTCAGGTGCCGTTCCTCCCGGGTTGGAGATTACCATATTCTGGTCATTTAAAATCGTTACAAATCCGGAATCAGGAGTTTGTTCCAGATACCTAAGCCTTGACCAGCAAACACCGGAATACAGATTTTTACCATGAATCACAGGGCGGCAAACAAATGCGCCGGGCAAAAAGATGGTGTTGATATATTTACCATCAAGTGTGAACCGTTTGAAGCTGTTATGTCCTCTGGATGTGCAAAGCAGTGTTGCTTCGTTCCCGCTTCGGAGGTCAATGCAAACACCATGGGCGGTACTGAACTGATCATCGCCGCTTCCTGAACCACCAAATTTCCGGATGAAGTTGCCTTTCTGGTCAAACTGAAGAATGAATTGTGAACCATATCCATCTGCGACATAAATATCACCGTTGGGCGCAATTGCCGTTTCAGTTGGACGGTAAGCTGCTTCCGGAGTATAAACTCCTGTTTTCGTCGGATTGGGTAATTCCAGAATTTTTTTCCCTTCAAGGGTGGTTTTCACCACTCTTCCTGCCCCGGGATCACAGATAAATAAAAACTCTTCGCCGCCCTCTTCACTGAGGGTAAGTCCATGTCCACCCGGGTATTCTGTGCCCCAGGTTCCAATTAATTTTCCTGACTGATCATATATAATAATGTTGTTCTTAGGTTCATCGGTGATCATAAACAGCCTTCCCTTTCTGTCCATTACCATCTCATGACAGTTTTTGACCGGTGTTCTGGAAGGATCCAGATTACCCCATGAAAGATTAACCTTGTATTTATGAGTACCATGTCCAAGGGTCACCTCCTCTAGCGAAGGATGACTGATAATATTGAAGCCGGACAGTGAAAAGCTTACGCCGGCAAGGCCGGTGACTTTGATGAAATTTCTCCGCGAAGCGTTTTTATCTTGAATCATAGTTATTAAAGGTAAGGAAATGCCTGGCTGTTTCCAATCAATTGATTCAGTGTGGCCACCGGATTCAGCGGGCCAATACTTCAGGAATTATTATCTTTAAAGGTTATGAAGATTGCTACGATTGATACGATTGATACGATGCTGGGGATTAAGTACCCGTTGATCGTTGCCCCGATGTTTCTGATATCAAATACGGCTATGGTTATGGCTGCACAGGATGCCGGAGTAACCGCTGCCTTTCCTGCTCTTAATTACCGAACCGATGCAGAATTGAGAAAGGCCATCGCAGAAATCAAAGCGCATAGTGACAAACCTTTTGGTGTAAACCTAATTGTTAATAAAAGTAATACAAAGTACAGGGCTCAGCTTGAAACACTCCTTGAGCTGGGGGTGAGTTTTATCATCACTTCTCTTGGCAATCCATCTGAAGTAATTGAAAAATGTCGCCCACTTGGCATTAAAGTTTTTTGTGATGTCACGGATCTGGCCTATGCAAAAAAGGTTGAAGACCTTGGTGCAGATGCACTCATCGCTGTCAATTCGATGGCAGGCGGGCATACCGGAAAGATTGAACCGGAAACACTGGTTCGGCTGCTTGTGAAGGAATGCTCCATCCCTGTCATATCAGCAGGTGGTATCGGTACCGGAAAGCAATTCGCAGAGGCAATGAACTGGGGCGCAGCCGGTGTACAGGTAGGTACGATTTTCATAGCAAGTGATGAAGCAACAGTTTCCTCAGCCTATAAGCAGGCACTTATAGATTATGGCGCGAAAGATATCGTTCAGACTACCAAACTATCTGGCTCAGCGCTCACTGTTATTAATACGCCATATGTTCAAAAAGTAGGAACCACAGCCTCATGGATTGAACGACTGCTGATAAAAAATAAATGGCTCAAAAAATACTTTAAAATGTTTATTGCTTTACGCGGCATGAAGCAGGTTGAAAAAGCAACATTCAGTGCTTCTTATCAGACTTACTGGTGCGCAGGGCCTTCCATTGAATTTGTTACAAAACTTGAACCGCTGAAGAATATTGTAGACAGAATAACTTCAGAATATGAAATTGCAACCGGCCATCCCGAAAAGCAGCGAAGCTTAAACTCTAATTAAATAAAAACGTTCTATTTTCACTCCTGCTAACATTGATGTTTTATGAGAAAAAATCTGATTTTAATTTTTGTTGCAATCCTACTTTATGGTTGCGCTGTTGAAGTCAAAACAACCCGGAATCCTTCTGCGGATTTTAGCGGGTATAAATCCTTTTGCTGGCTAAATGGCTGTGAGATTACGCTCTCCGGTAATGTAAAAGTAAAGGATACCACCCTGCAGAGTAAGCTGAAACGAGCGCTTACACTTGAAATGAAACGCAAGGGTTATAAGCTGAATGCTCAAAATCCTGATCTGCTGCTTGGTGTTTATGTAACACTTAAAGATGAACGCTCCATCGCCTATAAACGAGATGATGAAACGCCTTTGTATTGGCAGGAAAATACAAGGCCTGAGGCCATGTTTTACACAAAGGGTACTGTTGTTGTTACCATGGTTGATCAATCAACAGGGACACTGGTATGGGAATCCACAGGAGTCAGTTACATGGAATTTCATTCGAATCCTTCGCAGCCGCGGATAAATCATGCAGTAGGGCAGATGCTTAAAAAATTCCCATCCAAAAATTCGGGTAGCTGAACAAAGAATATTCTGACCGGAATATTTACATCTGTCAGATAATCGTGGAATCCATGCATGGCCGAAGTATTTTATTATTCGGGGTGAATCTGCTCATAAAATGCCCTGCAGGATAGATGTAGATTTGATTTATTAACCCTGATTTTGTTGACTGAATTAACTGCAGGTTTATTCCGGATGCTGGCCGGCGTAGGCTTATTCCTCCTTGGGATGTCATTTCTAGAGGAATCTCTGCGCATTCTTGCCGGACGCAGGTTTAAGCTTTTCCTGAAAAATCAGTCCTCAAATAAACTCAAGGCTGTTATGGGTGGCATTGTGGTGACGGCCGTTCTTCAAAGCAGTTCAATTGTCAACCTCATGGTCCTCGCGCTGGTTGGAGGAAATGTACTCCGCCTCGAAAATGCGCTGGCTATTATCCTTGGTTCCAACATCGGGACAACGCTTGATTCGTGGGTGGTGGCCATGGTAGGTTTCAAATTCAGTATTGAGGCGCTTGCATTTCCAATGCTCGGAATTGCAGGTATATTAAAAGTCTTATGGTTAAAGGGCAGCCCGCGACACATCTGGGCTGTTTTCTTTTTTGGTCTGGGTGCTGTTTTTTCAGGTCTTGAGTTTATGAAAAATGGATTTTCAGGACTCGCCAGGGAAATAGATTTTTCAGTAATCCACGATTACCCGCTCGTGTTTTTTCTCGCCGCAGGGCTTTTTCTAACCACGCTCATTCAGTCAAGTTATGCCATGATGGCGATTGCTCTCAGTGCAGTTCATGCCGGCGCAATTGAAGTATTTCCGGCAATCGCAGTGGTGCTTGGAGCTGAGGTCGGAACAACAGTAAAACTGGTCATTGCTTCTATGGGTGATTCAGGTGTAAAACGGCAGGTAGCGTACGGAAACTTTAGCTACAATTTTGCAGTAATCTCTCTTGCTTTTGTTTTCATCAGGCATTTACATGATTTGCTGGAGTTTGCAGGAATCACTGATCCGATGATTATGCTGGTCTCCTTTCAATCGCTGATCAATTTTGCAGGTGCCTTGTTGTTTCTGCCGTTTCTTTCAATTGCTGCCGGGTGGCTGAACAGAAAATTTCCTGGAGGAAAAACATCTACTGCATTTATTCAAGATGTACCAAAGGGCGCAGGGGATCTGGGAATAGACAATTTTGAAAAGGAGGCACGACGGTTTTTGATTCTGACGCTGGATTATATCAAACATGCCGCACATAGCCGCAGATCTCCTTCAGCGGAAGTGCCATCTGATTTTTATAAAAAAACAGTTGCAGACAAGTACGATTTTCTGAAATCACTCCATGGGGAGATTCATGCCTGGTATATCGGTCAAAGAAAATTATTTCAAGAGGAGCCGGTGGCAGAGCATGCTGACCGACTGATTTCCGCTGTCCGGAATACGATGTTTGCTGCCAAAAGTATTCACGATTCCACATCAGATATTCAGCAGCTCAGAAATTCTTCAAAAGATGAAAAGTATTTGCTGTATGATACAGTTAAAAAAGAAATTTATGAATTCTGTCAGCGGGCAGAAGCTCTGCTTGAAGGTAAGTGCATAAATATTTTTGAAGATCTGGTTTCTTTTTATGATCAAATCAGAAAGGATTATAGTGCTCAGGTTTCAAAACTCTATGCCGATGGCGTCCAGATAAAACTTAGCGAAACTGATATTTCAACCCTGATCAATTTTAGCCGGGAAAGATTCAGCGGGTATAAGTCAGTGGCATGGGCACTTAAAGACCTTTTGCTTGACAAAAAACAGGCAGCATATTTTACCGAATTACCCGGATTTATCCGTTAATGCTGATTTCCATTTCCAAGTAGCCGGGCCAGGGTGCCTTTCGGATCCATTTCATCTGCGATGAGTTTTGCAATGGCAAGGAATGGAATAAAAAGAATCATGCCCGCTGCTCCCCAGAGAATTCCTCCTGCAAACATAACCAGCAAGGTAACAAGCGTATTAATTTTCAGGCGACTGCTGACTGCCATCGGAAAAATCAGGTTCGCCTCCAGATACTGAACGAAGGCAAAAACTCCTACAACTCCCAGCGGATACCAAAGTGAATCTTTTGTGAACCATGCAACTGAGATAGGTAACAATGATGCAACCATTATACCGACATACGGAATAAACGTAAGAATGGAAGCGATAAAACCAAACAGAAATGCCTGAGGAATACCGAGAATCCATAACCCGGTACTATTCAGAAGGCCGACGCATAAATATACAATCAGCATCCCTTTAATGAAATTGTAATAAGTACCGATAACCTTGTGTAATACCGAAACGACCTTGTTCCGCTCCTCCTGTTTAAACTGAGCAAGCAGGATATCGACGAGCATTCTCCGATGATAAAGCATTAAAGCTGAATAAACAGGAATAATTAATGCCAACGCAAGAAAAGCACCTGAGTTGAATAAAGCGGAACCAAGCGCTCCAAGTATTTCATTTCCTGCTTTTTTGAACCATTCTTTCTGACCTTCAGGTGTAATACCCAGATTATCGTTAAGAAAAACACTCAGATCATCGAGCGTTGTTTCTAGTTTCATGCTCATTCCTGTCCATGAGTGCTGAAAAGCTGCAAATTGATTGACAAGCAGAAAAATGACCGAACCAATCAGCAGAGTAACAAGAATTAAACCGGCAGCAATTGCCGCTGTTCGTGAAAATCCTTTTCCTTCCAGCCATTTGCATACGGGATATAACAGAAATGAAATAAGCAGCGAAAAACTTACAGGAATAAAAAGTGCCTTGCCGAAATAAAGAATCATGCACCCGGCAGAAGCAATAAATACCCACCTGGCCGTTGTTTTAAGTTGGTCTTGTTGCATAGCCTGAAAATCGCTTTATAAATCCTATTTGCCAAAAAAAGCTTTCCCTGCTTCAACCGGAAATGAAAAAAATCAGTGCCTGAACCTTTATGATATCGTTAAAGAACATCTCAATTATTCGGAATAACATATTTTTATGCCTGCCATGAGTCGCCATCTGATCCGGCCATTACTAAATCATTCCTACCCTGTAGCAAAGTCTGCTTCCGGGATCTGGATTACCGATGTTTCAGGACGAAAATATTTTGATGGTTCTTCCGGCGCAATTACCTGCTCTCTGGGTCATTCCCACCCCCGTATTCTTGAAACAATTGCCCGGGAATCAAAGGACCTTCAGTTTGTTTATCGCTCACAGTTTTCATCAACTCAAGCAGAAGCCCTGGCGGAAAAACTTTGTACATGGAGCCGGGATGATATTTACGAGTATACATTTTTCGTGAACAGCGGCACGGAGGCCATGGAAACCGCTATGAAAGTTGCCTGGCAATACTGGCAGGAGTCAGGCTTGCCTGAAAAAAGGCAATTCATCACGAGAAGGAAGAGCTACCATGGTATTACAATGGGTGCCCTTTCTCTGTCAGGTCATTCCCTCAGAAGAAGAAGATTTGAAGATCTGCTTGAGCCGTATCCTGCACTGACTTCAGATCTGATGAAAGACTCCGCAGAGCATCAGGCGCAGGAACTTCAGCATACAATAGACAGACTGGGTGCTTCGTCTGTAGCAGCCTTTGTTTCTGAACCGGTGGTTGGCGCTGCTGGTGCCGCAATCCATCCGCCAAAAGACTACTACCAAAAAATAAAACAGGTTTGTCAGCAAAACAATATATTGTTTATTGCAGATGAGGTAATGACCGGCCTTGGAAGAACAGGCACGAAATTCGGGTTAGACCACTGGAATACAACTGCAGACATTATAGCTGTTGGTAAATCGCTTGGTGCGGGCTATGCACCCATCGCAGCAACATTGATGACGAAAAAAGTCCTTGAGCCCATAAAGAATGGATCAGGTCTGATAATGAGCGGACACACCTATAGTGCTCATCCACTGTCGTGTGCAATTGCACTGGATGTTCTGAAAACCATAGAGGAGGACAACTTACTTTCCAATGTACAGGAGCGGGGTATTCAGTTGATTGAAGGCCTCAGCATCCTCCGGCAAAAATTTCCTGTAATTGACGCAACCCGGGGCGTTGGTTTAATGACCGGATTTGAATTTGATTCGGCACTTCCCGGACTTCAGCAGAAATTTATCGGAAAGTGTTTTGAGAACGGTTTACTCGTTTATCCATCTGTAAGCGGCCCTGAAGGAAAAGATGAAAATGGAATTTTGATCGCCCCACCATTTATAACAACCTCTGTGGAAATGGAAATCCTTCTCGACCGCCTTGAAAAATCACTTAATGAATTCATAACTTGACTATCTGAATCAATTCATGCAATCCAAGGTTACTACTTATGATCATGTTAAAACGCTTTTCGCAGATGGCATGACAATTTTATTCGGCGGATTTGGCGGTGTCGGTACACCACCTGGTCTTGTTGATTGTCTGATCAGCAGTGGCGTAAAAGACATTCACCTGGTTGGCAATGATGCCGGCGCACCGGGAGTCGGAATTGGAAAATTCGTTAACTTTGAAAGAGCTTCCTCACTGTTGGCCTCACACATCGGCCTGAATCCAAAAGCAGGTGAACTTATGGTAACCGGAAAGCTTAAGGTAAACTTTGCACCTCAGGGAATTCTTGCAGAGCGGATTAGATCCGCAGGAGTAGGTTTACACGGATTTCTTTCAGAGGTGGGAAAGGGTACGCCCATAGCAGAGGGTAAGCCTCTTATAACAATCAATGGTAAAGAATACCTGTATGAGGCTCCTGTATCAGGAGATATTGCCATAGTCTATGCAAAAAAAGCTGACCATTTCGGAAACCTTATTTTCGATAAAACTGCACGCAACATCAATCCCTACATTGCAATGGCTGCAAAAATAACCATTGTTGAGGCGGATGAAATAGTCGCTGCAGGCGAAATCAATCCGGAAGATGTCATGTTGCCCGGAATTTTTGTGAAACACATTGTTCCTTCCAATGGATATAACTGGAAATGGTCATGGCAGACGCAAGGGTAATTATAGCAAAGCGTGCCGCGCTTGAGGTAAAAAGCGGTATGATCGTAAACCTCGGAATCGGAATTCCTTCTATGATTCCTGATTACCTGGATCCTTCAGTGGATGTCTTCTTTCAGGCAGAGAACGGAGTCCTCGGACTCGGTCCTACACCTAAATCCACACCGGATCCGAACCTCATCAATGCTGCAGGCCTGCCTGTCACCGTTCGTCAGGGCGGAAGTTATTTTGACAGTGCCGTTTCTTTTGGCATGATTCGCAAAGGCTTCATTGAACTGGCCATCCTTGGTGCTTTGCAGGTGGCTCAGAATGGTGACCTTGCCAACTGGATTGTCCCGGGAAAAAGAGTGCCCGGTGTTGGCGGTGCAATGGACCTGGCTTATGGAGCAAAAAACCTGATTGCAGTCATGACACACTGTGAAAAAGATGGTCACCCAAAAATTTTAAAATCCTGCACTTTACCTCTCACAGCATCCGCTTGTGTAAAAAAAATTATAACTGAGTGGGCAGTATTTGAAATCACCGGTAACGGATTACTGCTAACTGAAATAATGCCGGATGCAAACCTTGAAATGATCCGGAGCAAAACAGATGCCCCATTTAATATTGATTCCGGTTTAAACTAATTTTTATGACCAACCTGTCCGGACCAGAACAATGGATTCTATCAAACCGTGCGCAGGCAGTTACGCTGCTTCAGTCTTTTGTCCGTGAGCCAAGCGTTCAGGGCAATGAAGCCGGTGTTCAGAATCTGGTGGAAGCAAAGCTGAAATCACTTGGAATGGAAATTGACAGGTGGGACCCAAATGTCAGTGAGCTTAAAAAAAGTCCCTGGTTTGTTCAGTCCAGACCGTCCTATGACGGCAGCCCGAATGTAGTGGGGATACTGAAGGGAACAGGAGGAGGGAAGTCTATCCTTTTGAACGGACACATTGATGTAGTTCCTGCCGGAGACCTATCGCAATGGACAAACGATCCTTTCTCCGGAACAGAGCGTGATGGAAAAATTTTTGGACGTGGCAGCACGGATATGAAAGGAGGAAACACTGCTATGATTCTTGCAGTGGAATCAATCATCAGATCTGGAATTCGCCTGAAAGGTGATATTATTTTCCATTCTGTTGTTGAGGAAGAAACAGGTGGTGTGGGAACACTCGCTGCAGTGCTCAGAGGTCATCGGGCAGATGCTGCATTGGTACCTGAGCCCACCAATATGAAACTTTTTATCAGTCAGCAGGGCTCCATGTGGTTTCGCATTTCAGTCCCGGGCCTCGGCGCACATGCAGGCACCCGCTATGAGGGCGTTTCCTCCGTAGAAAAAGCGTGGAAAATATTTGATGCTGTTAGTCGTCTCGAGAAAAGTCGAAATGAAAAAGTGGAAAACCCACTCTATAAAAATGTTCCGATTCCGTTTCCTATAAATATTGGAAAATTCAATAGCGGTGCTTGGCCTTCTTCTGTTCCGGACCTCGCAGTTATGGAAGGCAGAATCGGTGTTGCTCCAGGAGAATCTATGAATGAGGTTCGAAATGAACTCATTGCTGCCGTCGAAGAAGTGAACCGGGCAGATGAATGGTTGAAAAATCATCCGGCAATAGTGGAATTTTTTGGAGGTCAATGGATACCGAATCAGGTTTCTGAAGATCATGTTTTTACACAATTGGTAAAACAGGAGTTTTTTTCCGTTTTCAATTCAGATCCTGTTGTCGAAGCCTCACCATGGGGAACAGATGCCGGTATCCTTGGTCAGGCAGGTGATATCCCTGCATTGGTTATCGGTCCGGGCACTACCAGGCTTGCGCATTATCCTGATGAATCCATTGAAATCGCCCCGATGCTGGATTGCGCTCGACTTTTCTCCAGAGTGATTGTGTCCTGGTGCGGCTGACGTAGGCTCCGCTTAATCCTGTTAATACAGGTTTATCCACACTTGGTCCGCCGTTCACATAATTCAGCTGCTTTCGGGTAGCACAAATGGGATCGTTCAGATAAATTGCCTAACTATATCCCTAAACCTATGATGAGAAAACTAATTCTTTTCCTGGTATTGCTGGCTGGTTATCATGCCCAATCGCAGGAAACATTTCCGCGCAATGATGTGCGGAATCTGAAAGCTGAAGCGTATGCGTTTATTAACGCTACGATTGTGGTCAATCCAACAACCCGTATTGAGGGTGGTGTCTTGCTTATCCGCGATGGTAAAATTGAAAAAACAGGGAAAACTTTACCGGTACCTTCAGGCTACACAACTGTTGATCTTAAAGGTAAATTCATTTATCCTTCATTTATCGAACTTAATAGTTCCTATGGGCTGCCTAAAGCAGAAACTGCTTTAGGTGGTGGGGGCTTCGGAGGCCCGGAACAATTTACCAGCAAAACAAAGGGAGCTTACAGTCCCAACCAGGCAATCAAATCAGAGTATGATGCCGTCCGGGAATTTTCAATGGATTCAAAAACTGCTTCCACCTGGCGTAATGCAGGATTTGGAGCACTCCTCACTTTCCGTGCCGATGGCATTGCAAGAGGAACTTCTGCATTTGTCAGCCTTGCTGAAACCCGTGATCAGGAAGTCCTGATAAAAGATAGGGCCGCTGCGCATCTCTCGTTTAACAGAGGTACCTCCAGACAAATTTATCCTTCTTCACTGATGGGTTTCATTGCTTTGCTCCGCCAGACATATCTGGATGCCGACTGGTACAACAAGCAAAACCCAAAGCCATTCAGAGATCTCTCTCTTGAAGGCTGGATTGCCTCTCAGGGACTCCCGCAAATATTTGAAGCCAATGGATGGATTAATGTGCTTCGGGCCGATCGCGTAGGCGATGAATTCGGAAAGCAATACATTATCCGCGGTACAGGTGACGAGTATCAGCGCCTCTCTGAAATAAAGGCAACCAATGCACCATTGATTATTCCTGTCAGTTTCCCCGATGCATTTGATGTGGAAGATCCGATTGATGCAGAACAGGTTACTGTTGCAGACATGAAGCACTGGGAACTTGCCCCTGCAAATGCCGGTATGCTGGAAAAAGCAGGTATTGAATTTGCACTTACATCAGACAGGCTCAGAGATAAGGGAGATTTCCTAAAAAATATCCGCAGAGCCATTGAATATGGACTCAGTGAAACTGCTGCGCTGAAGGCCATCACGGAAACACCGGCAAAACTCATAGGTGTTCAGAATCGGGTAGGCTCAATTGCTGCCGGACTTGACGCCAGCTTCCTGATTACTTCAGGAAATATTTTCAGTGAGGATGCTGTTATCTATGAAAACTGGGTACAGGGTAATAAGTTTGTTCTCAAAGACAAAGATGCGCCTGACTTCAGCGGCAAATATTCACTGCAAATCGGAGATAAATCTTATGAAATGGAAGTTTCCGGAAAACCGGGAGTACAGAAAGCCAGAATTAAAATAAATGACACAACCACAGTTGACGCAAGAACAAAGTTTGAAAAAAATCTGATCACGCTTGGTTTCAGTGCAGGCAAGAGTGGGGAAGGAGTCAGACTTTCAGGTTGGCGTGACGGAAATAATTGGTCCGGTACCGGTCAGCTTGCTGACGGCAACTGGACAAACTGGAAGGCGAATTATACAGGAGCGTCAGATAAAAAAGAGGAGCGTGCCCGTGAAGCTAAAAAGTCCTCACCCGCTGTCGGTGATGTGATCTATCCTTTCATTGCTTTTGGCACCAAGGACCGGATTAAGGCGGAAGAAATTCTCATAAAAAATACTACGGTATGGACCAATGAGAAAGAAGGTATTCTTAACAATACTGATGTTCTGATCAGGGATGGTAAAATTTCAGCTATTGGTAAGAACCTGACCACTGCCGGCCGCACCATTGACGGAACAGGAAAACATCTCACTGCGGGAATTATAGATGAGCATTCTCACATTGCACTTTCTGCCATCAATGATGCTACGGTGAACTCCTCTATGGTGCGTGAGGAAGATGTCATCAACTCCGAAGACAACTCCATCTACCAGCAATTGGCGGGTGGTGTTGTTGCAGCGCAGCTGCTCCACGGCTCAGCCAACCCAATCGGAGGACAATCTGCACTTATCAAATTAAGATGGGGTGCATCTCCGGAAGAACTGAAAATTAAGGGTGCAGATAAGTTCATCAAGTTCGCCCTTGGAGAAAATGTAAAGCGATCATCCAATGCGCAGTCACAGCGATTCCCTCAAACTCGCATGGGCGTGGAACAGGTTTTTGTGGATGCCTTTACAAATGCACTTGAATATGAGAAGAAATGGAAAGCCTATCAGGCTCTGCCTGAAAAGACAAGAGCTTCTACTGCACCGCCCCGACGTGATCTTGTGGACGAGACGATTCTGGAAATTATTCGCGGAAAGCGCTTCATTACCTGTCATTCTTATGTTCAGTCTGAAATTAATATGATGATGAAGGTGGCGGAGCAATTCGGAATCCGTATCAACTCCCTCACGCATATCATGGAGGGCTATAAGGTAGCAGACAAAATGCGACAGCATGGTGTGGCAGCAGGTACTTTTTCCGACTGGTGGAATTATAAATGGGAAGTACACTACGCTATTCCTTATAACGCGGCAATCATGCAACGTGAAGGCGTGCTCACCGCAATTAATTCTGACGATGCCAACATGGGACGTCGCCTGAATCAGGAGGCAGCCAAGGCTGTGAAGTACGGTGATATCGGTGAAGAAGATGCACTAAAAATGGTAACGCTTAATCCTGCAAAAATCCTTCATCTCGACAATCAGATGGGATCTTTGAAACCCGGTAAATCTGCCGATGTAGTGCTTTGGAACGGTCATCCGCTTTCCGTCTATACCCGTGCAGAAAAAACAATTATTGAGGGTGCCGTTTATTATGACCTGGAAAGAGACATGCAGCTCAGAAAAGAACTCCAGTCCGAGCGTGCCCGCCTGATTAAAAAGATGAACGAATCCAAAAAGTCCGGAGCACCCGTGCAACGACCGGCTTCTGGAATGCAAATGAAATTTGACTGTGACGGTGATCTTGAAGAAATTACAGGAGGCCAAAAATAAAAATTAGAAATCATGAATAAGATTATTTTAAATATCATCCTGTTTTCAGCCACATTACAGTTTTTGTGTGCTCAGGTTCCTGTTCCGGCTCAGTCCCAGCAAAAGCCGGTGCTCATTATTGGCGGCACTGTCCACACCGCTGCAGGTCAGCCAATCTTAAATGGTGCGGTTGCATTTGAAAAAGGAAAAATTACCTATGTAGGGCCTGCTTCCGGCGCACCGGCTGACCGGTCCGGCTATGAGGTCATGGAAATTAGCGGAAAGCATGTTTATCCCGGTTTCCTGATTCCAAACTCACGGCTTGGACTTCAGGAAATTGAATCTATCCGCCCCACCGTTGACAGCGATGAGGCTGGCGAATTCAATCCCAATGTGCGTTCCCTGATTTCCTATAACACAGACAGTGAACACATTCCAGCATATCGCTTCAATGGTATCTTGCTTGCCGAGGCAGCACCGGTCGGCGGCGTTATTTCAGGTACATCTTCTGTGATGGAATTGGATGGCTGGAACTGGGAAGATGCCGCTCACACCCGCGATGCTGCTGTACATATGAATTGGCCCGGACTTCAGCGCGTCAGGTTTAATTTTGAAACATTTACCAGGAGCTCTGAAAATAATCCGGACTATCAGAAAAATGTGGATGAAATCAATACTTTTTTCAATGATGCCATCAGCTATGCCGCGATTTCAGGAAGAGCTGTAAATCTCAAGTTTGATGCCATGCAGGGTCTGTTTTCAGGATCAAAAGCTCTGATTATCCATGCAAACCGTGCGAAGGAAATAATCGATGGTGTGACCTTTGCGAAATCAAAAGGAGTAAAGAAAATTTCTGTGGCCTGCGGAGATGATGCGCTGAATATTACCGAGTTTCTGATTTCTCATCAGATTGGTGTGATCATCCCTTCGACTCATACACTACCTATTCGTGATGATGAACCCATTGATCTTCAATACTCGCTTGCTGCCTTATTAAGTAAAGCAGGTGTAAAGGTTGCATTTTCTCATACGGGCTCACTCGGTACAGGAAGAAATCTTCCTTTCTATGCAGGTACATCTGTCGCACATGGCATGGATAAACTGGATGCACTTAAAGCACTTACAATCAATCCGGCACAAATGCTTGGAGTGGACGGCCGCACGGGTACCATTGAAAATGGAAAAGATGCAACTTTATTTGTGTCTGCCGGCGATGCTTTTGACTTCAGAACAAATAAAATCAGCGATGCCTTTATTTCAGGCAAGCGGATTGTTCTGAATAACAAGCACGAAGAATTGTACGAGCGTTATTCTAAAAAGTACGGACATCGTAAATAGATTTCTTCATCGAGATTAAAAAAAGAAACTCCGGTCCATAGCCGGAGTTTCTTTTTTAGTTTTAATTTCTCTGCGACATGGCAAAAACAGTCTTTTTGTATTTTTCAGAATTAGAACCTGAATTAGGTTCAGGAGTATACCTGAAACCTATAACCGGTTTTGCGGACGCAGGTACAGAAGTCTATCTTGATGAATTGAGTCGGAGGGTTCGTTTGGATGATTACTTCGGGCAACCTGATCAGGTGATAAAATTATTGTTCACACATCTCCCTGATTGGACTGAAAAAATAATTGTTAAATCGCGACCGGAAGACCGGATTAAATATATGGACCTTGGTTTTAGGGAGGAGGCCCTAGTACATGGTTATTTTTCAGGAATTGATATGCATTTTTTGACATATTATCCTAAACCTGAGCGGTCTGAGTCCACTGAAATCAAACCGGAGGCTTCAGGTATTTCCCGTTTTACAGCTGCGGAAGAGTCGGGAATCCTGAACCGTCAGGCGGTCATTCGAACGGCAATCCCGGAAGATGCCGGGGAACTCGCTCGCTTTTATTCAAATATATTTCCGCTTTATCCGACTCCTGTCAGTGATCCTGAATACATAAAAGACGCTATTGAGGGCAATTCAATTTACAGGTATATCCGGCAAAATGGAGTAATCGTGAGTGCAGCTTGTGCAGAGATAAACAGGAAGTACTCAAATGCTGAATTATCGGATTGTGGTACTTCTGCGTCGGCCTCCGGAAGGGGATATATGAAATCTATTCTCAGTTTGCTGATTAAGGAATTGGATGAAATGGGAGTGAACCACGTTTATTCCATTGCACGCGCAAATAATCCGGGTATAAATGCAGTCTTTAAAGGCCTGGGATTTGAGTGCACAGGAACTCTGATTCAAAATGTCTTTATTTTTTCCGGATTTGAGGACATGAAGGTTTGGTCCCGTGTACCGGTTGTGAAAGGCAATTGATTGCCCTTTTTTATTTAGCCTGAATGCTTCGGGATATCCTGGCGTATTTTTTCGAATCCATGATGTACTGCACCATCCTCCGGTCACTATCCAGTCGTTCAGTTCTGATAAAATCATCATCATCATCATCATGTAGGTCTGAATACTTTTTGTTGATGGAGCGGATAAGAATACTTCTTCTTTTCTTCAGTGCCTCTGAAGACCTACCCACGCTTTCATCTAGAAGCTGATCAATTTCATCCGGTTTTGCAATAAAACCAGGCTTCTGCGCGATTGATAGTATGAGTCTGATTTCCTGCTTATCAAATTCTTCACTTTTTTCAGGTTGCAGACTACTTCTTTTTGCATAAAATAAAAATCCAAGTCCTGAAAGAAATAAAACCAGACCAATGGTCGGGAGTATTTCCTTTATTGCAGAAATTGAAAAAAAGAAATCTCCGGGATCAGGTACCCAGATTAAATTGGGCGTTTCCTCAAAATCCTCCAGTCTCAGTTTAAAGGCAAATCTTTGTTGTTTTGAATTAAGAATTTTAAGAGAATCATTAAAAAAATAAACAAGCCTCCGCTCCGGAAAATTATTACTATGATTTCCGACAAGCCATGAATCTCTGATTAGGCTCCCATGTTTTTTATCCTTTAATTTCATTACCCGGTTTAATCGGTAATTGATCAGAAAAAAATCATTATTATGACGGTCGCCGCCGCTAAGTAAATTTCCCCAGGGAACAGTTCCCGCAAAAGTGGAAGTTTCCATAATTTTCAAAGCCTCCGGATTTAATTTACCTGGTGTATCCCAGTCTTTTGAAGACACATTGAGCCTGTGCACAAAAATGGAATCCGGATTTAATTTGTTCGCAAGCTCTCTTTTATTACCTGACTTTAACCCTTCAATGAAAAATGCAAAGTCTATAGTATAAAGGTTGCGTGTAGCTTTGTCATAAAAACTATTTCTATGCATATAAAATAGCGGAATAGGTTTATTCACCGGCAAAACCTCCCATCCGTAACTTGATTGTCTGAAATACCTGAGGTGATAGCTAAGGTTCCAGATTCCATACCCTCCCAGTGAATAAAGTGTATCTCGATCAAAAAAAACCATCGCCCCGTTATTGTAACCAAAAACAATGGTTGAGTCTTGCCTCAGGTAGTTTAATTTATTTTTATTCTTCGAATCAGGTTCTATTTTGTAGATTCTTCCAGTACCCTCCAGCGCCGTAAATATGCCGATATCTGATTTGAAAATGTGGTCACCATCAAATGGATTATCCTGGCTTGATATCGGGATATCTTCCGGCCAGTAGAATCTTTTCATTCCATTGGCAGTTTCTGAATAAATATTACCGACGAAGGCTGTATCTTTTAAAACCTCCCGAATCATCCAGTTTTTATACGGCTCATCCTGTGCTTTCAGGCTTACTGATAAAAACAGGATTGTAAAAACTGAAATGTTACGTGCTAAAGCCATCTCAATATATAATTCAATTTAGGGTTTTCGGAAGCTTTCTTTTTAAGACTTTTTAGATTTCAATCAATCTTTGGATTGCGTTTTGTTGCTGCCTGAGTATAAACGAGGTTACATTAAAACAGTGTGTAAAATTATAATCACCAATTACTTCAGAATTCGGTTCAGCACCAAATTTTTCCCTGAAAATACACAATAGACTTTCATTATCAGCATTTTGGCGCAGTGGAGAGATCTGACCTCAGAATGTCACACTTCTTATAAATAGTTAATTTTTTATGTTTCAAGTTAATTTCTGAATACTGGGGATCGCCGCCTCATAAAAAAATTTTATATTGTGCAGATGCCCCGCCGGTCGCAACCATTTCTGAATTTCCTGACTATAAGTCTTTTTTGGATTTGCTTCCTTTTAGAAATCTCGGTGGTCACCCAGGCCCAGGATCAAAATAAGATTATGGAGTATCGGAATGCCTTGAAACAGGCTAATGATATTGCCCGATTCAATGCGTACTGCAACATTTCCTTTGAATACCGTAATTCTTTTCCCGACAGCACTATTTTTTATGGTAATGAAGCATTTAAACTTGGGGAGCGGATTCAAATGCCCAAAGGTCTTGCAAGGCCCTTGAGTTTTATTGCTTTCGGGTATTCGGCAAAAGGCGACTTGGTCAGGTCATTCCGCTTTCATGATCAGGCAATAAGTATTGCCATCAAGCAAAATGATTCCTTGCAGGTTGGATATGCTTATAATAACCTTGGCAGAATTCTGCTGGATGTAAATGATTATGTCCGGGCTGAAGAAAATTTTAAGACTTCATTACAAATATTTCAAAATCTCAAGGAACGCTCAGGGACCGCTTATGCGTTGCGAAGCCTTTCCGAAGTTCGCGCAAGCCAGAACGATTTTAAAGGCGCACTGGAATTACTTGAACAGGCCTATCAGATCAGGAAATCAACCGGTGATAAACGCACCACCATTTCAGCCCTGGTTGAAGCTGCAGCTGTGCATCTTAAACTGAATGATCCGGCTGAAGCAGAGGAACACCTCAATGAGGCCCGTGAACTGGCTCTTGACCTTTCAGATAAAGAGACTGATGCGGAGGTATTGATGGCACTTATTGAATTAAATTTAAGTACAGGGTCTTACAAAAAAGTTGAAGACCTTGTCAAAAGTACGGAGTTGATTCTGAAGAACCTTAACAACGAATTGTTGCAGCTTAAGTTTCTAGTCTTGAGCGGTAAAGCCTATTCGATGATGCAGCAGGCCGCAACTGCAAGACCTGTGTTGTTAAGGTCCCGTATACTTGCCGAAAAATTAAACAACCCTATCCTTGAAAAGGAGGTCATTGAACAGCTTCTTAAAATCACCGGTAGCCCGGATAATTCTTTTCTTCAATCGAGGCTAAAAGATGTTGAAGATAAAATCAGCCTGCGTGAGATCATTATGGGCACCGAGAAGCTGGATCTGCAATTGGTGGTTCAGAAGTCTGAAAATGAGAAACAGCAGTTAAAAATCAAGCTTGCTGAGGAACAGATTAATGTGGAGCGTCAGCATTCTAATAATCTGATCTTAATGATTCTTTTCTTTACCTTTTTTGCAGGTGTTATTTTAACTGTAATCTTCTTAATCCGGCAACGGTTGCTGAATCGTCAGCTTCGACATCAAAATGAAATTATTCTTCAGACCAAAGCCGAAATCGCCGAAGCAAACAGCCGCCTGGAAATTCAGAATCTGGAACTTCAG
Organism: Cyclobacteriaceae bacterium; assembly: GCA_049430945.1. Lineage (GTDB taxonomy): Bacteria > Bacteroidota > Bacteroidia > Cytophagales > Cyclobacteriaceae > ELB16-189. Next base: position 5,886 of record JBMTCO010000023.1, on the reverse strand, counting down.
AATCTTTCCACTGAGAAGGATTCACTTTTGGGAATTGTAGCCCATGATCTGCGAGCGCCTCTTTCCCAGATTTCCGGATTCGCCAGGCTCATGGCTATGGAAGGACCATTGACCGCTGTTCAAAAGGATTATGTTGAAAGAATTACAAAGACTGTCGATCATGGTTATAGACTTGTAAGTGACCTTCTTAATTTGAATAATTATAAGAGCACTGACGACAAGCCTCATTTTACAGAAATAAGCCTTAAAGATTTTTCGGAAACCCTTTCAATAAATTCCTCCAAGCAGGCTGCAGAAAAAAAGATAAGCCTGAAAATCCAGGTTCAGGGTGCATTAACATTCCTGACTGATCAGATGTTGCTCACAAGAGCAATCGAAAATCTGGTCTCCAATGCTCTGAAATTTTCACCGCTCAATTCATCAGTTGGCGTGGACTTCAATGCGGGAAGAGATCAGCTAACAGTAATTGTTTCGGATTCAGGCCCCGGGTTTACAGAGGAAGATATTTCAGGGATGTTCAGGCAATTCAGAAAATTATCGGCTCGCCCCACATCGGGTGAATCCTCAAATGGTCTTGGGCTTGCAATTGTAAAACACATTACTGATAAGCTGGGGGGAACTGTGGAGTTAATTTCAAAACCTCAACAGAGTGCTAAGTTCCGGATCATAATACCAAGGGGATCGTTCTGATTAAATTTCAGTAATATTTAAATCTTGAGTTGATTCCGGCTTTAGTTCATCTCAAAAAAGAGAACCTTTAATTTCTGATTTTGCTTCGTCGTAATGATTTGGTGCGAGTATCCCGGACTTTAAGCACGATAAATTCTGAATCGGAACTGTGTTTTTAATCCTTAGTTTCTGTTCTACGACCTTTCGGATCTGAGTGTACCCATCCACCTGTCCCAAAATAAAAAATATAATCCGTAATTACCTGTGAAATATTTGTGATGCAGATTGTGGCTACGGGAGGTATTGATCCATTTTCCAACCTTGCTTTTCATGAACTTATCTGAATATAATTCCCAGCCAAGGTGACCGTAAACATTATAGATAATGGAAAAGAGGAAAAATATAAAAATATGACTTCGGTGCACCGGCAGTGTGAAAATGAAGATTACAAAAATACCGATCTCAATAATAGCCTCTGTCGGATGAAATGCATATGCTGCCCATGGGCTGGGATTTACCGATGCATGATGGACTGAATGCATGGTGCGATATAATTTTGGATGATGCATCAGACGGTGTGTCCAGTAGAAATATGTGTCGTGCATCAATGCCATTAGAGGAAAAGCCATGACATAGTATACCCAGCCCATTTCTCCTATTTCCTTATATAAAGATGTGTATGGCCTCACTTGTTCATTAAAAATCAAAAACAAAGGAATAAATGCAAACAGACACATGGTCATTAGTGAATACCCGATTTCCCTTCGGTAATCTGAAGCCTTAGGAAGGGTTTGCTGAATTTTAGTAGATGCAATCCTCCTGTAGAGCAGGATGTAAAAAAGAAAAAATGTGAAACCTGCTACAAGAAAATATCTTGAGCCTATGTTGATCAGAATCCGAAAATACTGATCGATCACCTCAATATTAATTTTTAAACTCTTTAATAGTTGTCTTAACAGTTTCAGGCGTTCCCTTGATTACTTTGACTTCCTGAACTTCGTTACCGGCTGAATCCGTAGTTATGGTTACGGTTGCCTCGGCGGTTGAATCGCCTTGTACAGTCATTTCAACAGTTACATTTTTTTCTACTTTTTCCTGTTTTCCGGAGCATCCGAAAAAAATCAACATTAAAATGACCGAAAAGAATTTCATATTATTCATGCTTTTTTCAAATCTAATCCAAAATTAATTATTCTGCTGAGGGATACAAATGATACTACGGGTTGGCCTTAAGCATTGAGCTCGGGCTTTAGAGTGTTTAGCTCAAATTCAACCGCCCCGGTAACCTTTTCATTTAAAAGCGCGAGTTTTAACACCTGTTCAGCCTTATCAACATATAAGAATTTCAGGCCTTTCAGATAGTGCTTCTCAACCTCCTCAACATCTTTTCGGTTTCGGGAGCAAAGGATGACCTCTTTGATTCCACTTCTTTTTGCTGCAAGAATTTTCTCTTTGATACCACCTACAGGCAAAACTTTACCCCGCAGCGTGATTTCCCCTGTCATTGCCAGCCTGTCTTTCACCTTGCGCTGGGTGTAAATAGAAGCAAGCGAAGTCAGGATCGTAATTCCTGCTGAAGGACCATCTTTTGGTACAGCACCGGCCGGCACATGGATGTGGAGGTCATATTGCTGAAAAACGCGATAGTCAATATTGAGCTTTCTGGCATTTGATTTTAAATATGACAAAGCAGCCATGGCTGATTCTTTCATGACATCCCCAAGCTGCCCTGAAATAATAAGTTGTCCTTTTCCTTTACTTAGACTTGATTCAATAAAAAGTATATCACCCCCAACCTGAGTCCACGCGAGGCCTGTGACCACACCTGCAGTTTCATTATCCTGATAGATCTCTTCATTAAAAATTTCTGCACCTAGTACTTTCTCCACAAATTCTTCAGTGACCTCTTTAGGAAAGTCCAGTTCCATTGCTTTTGTTTTTGCAATGTTGCGGACAAGTGACCCGATTTTACGCTCCAGATTTCTAACTCCGGATTCTCTGGTATATGATCCTATGACTTTGGTTAGACCCTCCTTTGTAAAAGAAACCTCTTTTTCGCCAAGTCCGTGTTCCGTAAGTTGCTTTGGCACCAGATGACGAATTGCAATCTGGAGTTTTTCTTCAAGTGTATAACCTGTCACTTCAATAATTTCCATCCGATCCCTCAAAGCAGGGTGGATGGTATCAAGCGAATTGGCAGTTGCAATGAATAAAACCTTGGACAGGTCATAATCAACCTCCAGGTAATTATCATTGAAGGTATTGTTTTGCTCCGGGTCAAGAACCTCCAGTAGTGCCGATGAAGGATCACCCCTGAAATCTGAACGCACCTTATCTATCTCATCAAGAATAAAAACCGGATTTGAGGACTTTGCTTTTTTCAGGTTTTGAATAATTTTTCCCGGCATGGCGCCAACATAAGTTTTCCGGTGTCCTCTTATTTCAGCTTCATCATGCACACCACCGAGTGACATGCGGACATACGACCGCTGCAGTGACTTGGCGATTGATTTCCCGAGCGATGTCTTACCTACTCCGGGAGGACCGTACAAACAAAGGATCGGTCCTTTCATATCTCTTTTCAGTTTAAGCACTGCCAGATATTCTAGGATCCGGTCTTTAACCTTTTTTAAGCCGAAATGATCTTTGTCAAGAATTTTTTGTGCCCGTACCAGATCAAAATTATCCTCTGTGAACTCATCCCATGGGAGATCAATCATAAATTCCGCATAATTCATAGCCACCGGATATTCAGCAGCCTGGGGATTCATGCGGAGGATTTTATCAAGTTCTTTGTTGAAATGATCGGCCACCGCCTTCGGCCACTTTTTCTTTTTGCCAAGCTCACGCAAACGTTCGACCTCCTTGTCCGGTCCCGCAACACCAAGTTCATCCTGGAGCACCTTCATTTGCTGCCTTAAAAAATAATCCCGCTGCTGCTGATCTATATCTGTATGAACCTTCTTATTGATTTCACTTTTAATCTCCAGTAACTGAATCTCCTTCGACATATACTGAAGCAGCAAGGTTGCTCTGTTTTTCAGATCACTGGTCTCGAGGATTTTTTGTTTATCCGAAACCTCTGCATTCAGATTGGATGATAAAAAATGAACAAGAAAGGAATGGCTTTGTATGTTTTCAAGTGCTACCTGGGCTTCCTGCGGAATTTCAGGATTCAGTTTAATGATCTTCAGGGCGGCATCTTTCAGGGATGCAAATAGCGCTCTTGACTCCTTTGATCTGGAGTCCATCCTGCTTTCATGAACAATATCAACCTTCGCCGTGAGAAATGGTTCCTCTGAAATGAATTCATTTACGCTGAATCGATTTTTACCCTGAATAATGATGGTGGTGTTTCCATCAGGCAACACCAGCATTTTTATGATACGGGCAATCGTTCCGAATTTATAGAGGTCATCAATAACGGGCTCCTCCTGTTTGTTCTTCTGAGAAAGTACCCCAATAATCTTATTTCCCTGATATGCTTTTTTGATTAGCCGTATTGACTTTTGGCGGGTAACTGTAATGGGAATGACTACCCCCGGAAATAAAACGGTGTTTTTAATAGGAAGAATGGGCAGCACATCTTCAATCTCCCCGGCCTTCAGTTCCGGATCATTTTCCGGATTGATCAGCTGGATGAATTCTTCAGAATCCTCAGGAACAAAAGAATGAATGATTTTCTCGCTTCTCGGCATAATTAGTTATTGACACTATGGCATAAAAATAATGCCATTACCCATGTTTTTCAGGGGCGTCCTTACAATTCAATAGCAGTGCCAGAAATCGGGGTGCCCCGTTATTTGTGTAATTTTCGGTCTTAAAATCACACGAATATTGAACACCCCGAGAATTGTCTGGTTCTGTGCTTTGATTTCAGTGACTTTGGCTTTTTTAAAACCACTGAATATTGCTGCTCAGGAAAGGATGAAAAAACCCAAAACAGTTCGTCAGACAGACAGAAGGCGACAATTTGACATATTCTCCTTTCCGTTTCTTGAAAAGGGACAACTCTACTTCTCTGAAGCAAAACTGGAAAAAATTGATTTGGCACTTTCAGATGGAAAAGAAGGGAAGGCATACCATTTATTGCGTCGTTATGTTAGCCGGTTCAGGATTGCCAATTTCAGACGTGATGGCCGCCTTCTTTCTGAGCTGGCGGATCTTTCTTTAAAATTTGGGCCTTCAGGAGAAGCGCTCACACTTCGTAAAATTCTGTTAAAGCATCAATCGGCCGGAGTGGACAGCCTTTTTGCACGCAGCAGGTATGACAGCATGGAATCCTCAGCAACCAAATACTATATGCCTGCCATCCAGTATTATGAAATGACGTTGCTGCGGAAGCTTGAAGATGATTCTATTAAGGCACCCTCAAGGGCAAAAAGTGCCGGAGAATTACTGAACTCAAAATATGCTGATTATGCGCCTGCAATTGGAAACCGCGATGACCTTCTCCTGTTTACTTCAAAACGCAATCTCCACAGTACCGACCCTGGCTCACCGCCGGATGAAGACTTATTTATCAGTATTCGCGAAGAGGGAATCTGGAACAAGGCAAAGGAGTTGAGGGAAATCAATACAAACCTGAATGAGGGAAGTGCATGTCTGAGTCGCGATGGAAAAACACTAATTTTTTCACGGTGTTATGGTCCCGGATCAGCAGGCAGTTGCGATCTGTATCAGGCAATCCTCAGTGCCGACAGTGTATGGACAGCCATCAGAAATCTTGGCCCGATGATCAACAGTCCGGGATGGGACTCTCATCCTGCGTTGTCGCCGGGAGGAGATACTTTATATTTTGCTTCAAACCGCCTTGGTGGTTTTGGAATGTCTGATATTTATTTTTCGATTAAAGATCACAAAGGTAATTGGGGCAAAGCGAGGAACCTGGGGCCGGTAATTAACACAAGGCTCAGTGAAGTAAGTCCATTTGTGCATCATCGTTATGATGTATTGTACTTTAGTTCTGATGGAATGCCGGTGAGCTTTGGCGATTTTGATATTTATCTCTCAAGATCTGAAAATTTCCGTCGTGGTGAACCTGTCAATGCAGGACCACTGGTGAATGGGCCGGGCACTGATTATTACTTCACTTTGGATGCTGCATCCAGCGAGATCTTTTATTCAAGACCTTCCACAAACGGTGCTACAGGACTGGACATCTGGTCGGTACCACTCCCGATGGAAGCGCATCCGCTGGCTGATATCCTCTTGACA
>JBMTCO010000022.1:0-27534 GCA_049430945.1 Cyclobacteriaceae bacterium | reverse complement strand
TGAAAATCAAGAGACTGCAGAACCTGATGTGCATCGCCTGTTATCAATTGAATATTTTGACCTGCCGGAGCAAGGGAAAAATTTTTCAGAATACGCTGTTCAAGTACAGGATCCTTTTCAACAGTGATCAGCTTTCCTCCTTCCTGCAGCCCTTCGGCCAGGCACAAGGCACTGTAACCGGTATATGTCCCGATTTCAAGGATTTTAGAAGGCCTTAAGATCTTACTTATCAAGGCAAGTAAACGGCCCTGATAATGACCTGAAAGCATGTGGGGGCTGCGCACTTCCTGCTCTGTTTCCAGACGGATGGTTCGTAAATAATCAGGCTCCGCGTCGGTACATGATTCAAGGTATGCCTGCAGCGATTCCGAAATTAAATCAGCCATGTTTATCAGGACCCGGTTGCATAATCAGGCAACTAAGCATTTTTTTATTGAATACTTCACCGGCAATTTGCTGTAGTTCCTTTTCAGTTGCTGCGTGAATGGAATCAGATATTTCATCAAATGAGGTAAATGAATTTGCGTCTAGCAGATTCCGTGCCATCATCATCATAAAGCCGATATGATTTTCTTCAGCCATGGCCATCTGACCAAGGAACTGCTCTTTGGACACTTTAAGCTGTCGCGGTGACATCCGTTCATGTGCCATCCTGTCCATTTCATCATGAACAATCTGAATGGCCTTCTTCATCTGTGAAGGATCCGTTCCGAAGGAAACAACAAAAATCCCGGTATCAGAAAGTGGCGCATACTGTGAACCTACACTGTAAACATATCCTTTCTTTTCACGAAGGGAAAGGTTCAATTTTGAGTTCATTGCAGGTCCACCTAAAATATTATTAAGGAAATAGAGGGGAATACGCCTTTTGTCTAGTATGGAGTAGACGGGTCTGCCGATGGCACAGCGGGCCTGCTTCACAGGCCGGGTCAGCGTAATGGAACGTGGCCTGTATTCTTTAAACGGTTTTCTTGCTTTTTTAACTTTTTTCTTTCTGACAGGCTCCAGAAATTTCTTAGCCATGTGCATCACCTCGGCTTGTGACAAGTCACCTGCAACAGAAAAAATAATTCTTTCTGTATCAAGATGTGTTTCAATAAATTCAAGAAAGTCTTTTCGTTTGAAGCCTGTAATGGATTTCTCGGTACCAAGGATATTCATACCCAAAGGATGCCTGCCAAACAGCAGATGATCAAATTCATCCTGCAGGGCACCATCGGGCTCATCATAATACATCGCCATTTCCTCAAGAATCACTTTGCGTTCGCGGCTAATCTGATGCGCGGGGAAAGCAGTATGAAAAGCAATGTCTGCAAGCAGTTCTGAAGCACGTTCAAAATGTTCATTACGCACAGAGGCATAGAACATTATTTTTTCTTTATCGGTAAAAGCATTGAGCTCCCCGCCGACCACTTCAAGTCTGTTGAGAATATGAAAAGCGGAGCGTTTTTTGGTACCCTTAAACGCCATATGTTCCCAGAAGTGCGCAATGCCCTGGTTTTTAAGATTTTCATCGCGGCTGCCGATGTCAAACATGATTCCGCAGTGCACAATTTTGGAGTAACTGGTACGGAGGTGGGCAACCCGAATACCATTGGGAAGTGTATAGATATCAGGTTCTTTCATCGGGCGCAAAAGTACGACCGATGAGGGTCATATCCGCTGCAGGGTCTTGATTATTAAATCATCAATAATGGAATCCGGATCAGCAGCAAATTTCTTTACTGCCCGACCTGCAATAATTGCATTAAGGCTCAATGCTTCATGACCGAATATGTCCGCGAGAGCATACAATGCAGAAGTTTCCATTTCAAAATTTGTAGGCTGATAACCATCATAGTCAAAGCTGCCCAGATCCTGAAGAAGGTTAGGGTATCGAGTTGGTATCCGCAAACTTCTCCCTTGTGGCGCATAAAAGCCCGGGCAGGTGATGGTATGACCAGGAGTCATTCCTTCGGTCATTTTTTTAATCAGCTTCGCAGAGCCATTGGCAAGGTAGGGACTCATCGGTAAGCCGGTATGAGCCTGAAGAGCAGCGCAGAGTTGCAATTCTCTGAGGGTTGATTTAAACGGATAAAATAACATCACTTCATCCATTCCGATTGCTGTGCGGGAGAAAAGATGAGTGCCAATTGAAATTTCTTTTCTTAATGAACCTGAAGTTCCAACCCTGACAATGGAAAGTGAAGTCTTTTTCTTTTTGACCTGCCGTTTTTTCAAATCAATATTAAACAGAGCATCCAGCTCTGAAAAAACAATTTCAACATTGTCAGTACCAATACCGGTACTGATAACCGTTATGCGCTTTCCCTCAAATATTCCGGTATGTGTAACGAACTCTCTTCGGGATATCTTGATTTCAATTTTTGAAAAGTGACGGCTCACACGTGGCACCCGATCGGGATCACCTACAAAAATAATTTTCTCCGAAACCATGGATGGAGTGAGATGCAGATGGAAAACACTTCCATCCGGATTCAGAATGAGATCCGTTTCAGAAAGTTTCATAATTATCAGATTCAGCCAACCGGCTTTGCAGGGTTACCAAAGACTGTAGTACCTGCTTTGATGTCATTGATGACAACGGATCCGGCACCGATCCGTGCACCTTTACCAATTTTCAGACCTGCAACAACAATGGCGCCGGCTCCGAAAAAAACCTCATCCTCAATGATTACACCGGATCCAATAACTGCACCGGGACCAATGTGGGCATAATCGCCGATAACACAATCTGCCCCGGCATGCGCTCCTGATTGAATGATGGTGTAGTTGCCTAAAGAAGACTGTGGCCCCATAACCACGTTGGCTTCAATCAGGTTGCCATGACCAAGTGAGAATCTGGGAGAAAAAATTGCACTTGAATGGATTGCATTGACAGGCTGAACCTTGCGAACCTCAAGTAACATGCGAACCAGGCCTTTTTTCAACCTGACGTCATCAACAGCCAGGAATGCTTCACATTTTTTTCCAATCAGTTTTAGAAATCCATCATCATCGGTAGCGCCAAAAACCGTAAGCTCATCTATGGTGCTGTTATGAAGTTTTTTATCTTCATCCAGGAATCCGTAAACCACATTACCATTTACCTCAAAAATATCTCTGGCGGAACGACCCAGCGGACCTGCCCCAAAAATCATTACCGGGTTATCCATGATTTTTAAATTTTTCAGTGGCACACATAATCATACCCCAGCTTCTTTTTTGCCTCCAGTCCACAGGCACAGGAGCAATATACAGGCACCTCATCTGAAACATGATCATGAGAGACCGGCTGTTTCATGAAGTACATGAGCTCCTGGTAAGGCAGCGCACTGAACCTCTTCTCACAATGTGCGCATTTATATTTTTCACCCCAAATCAGATTTCCTGCCAATGCAATTGCAATGATGAGCAGTCCTACAAACATCAGATTCTTTTTCATGCCGGCATCGCCTTAGTAATTCGTAAAGGCCTGTAAAATTACCAAATTGGATTGGATCTGAGGAAATTTTCAATGCGGGCTCCGGCGCCTGTCCAGCAGGTTCAATCCAATTTCGCACTGAAGGCATTTCCGCCTTATACAAAACCGCTGGTATTGATATAACAACCCCTGTGACTCAAAGGCACTGGAAGGGGTAATCCCTGCCTCCGAAAAAAGCCCGACAACTGAATTTTTTTCGGCAGCAATACCTTGGAGAAGGCCCACCGCCTTCTCCTTTAAACCGGGTTCATTAAAGTACACAGCATAGACCAGACTCAATGGTATGCGCACATTTATCATATAGCGTTCAAAAAAAGAATTGCCTGGAACAGTAACAGGCCGCCCGGATGCCTTTGCGCCGAACCTGTAGTGATCTTCCCAGTAAGTAGATGGGCGGATGATAGAAAGAGATTTTAGGATTTCCGAAGAATTTTCAGGAAAGCTGTCTGTTATCAATTCAGGAGATTGACAAACTAGAGCCGCAAATTGTGCAATGCGAAAGGTCGGGAAATTATGAGGACGCATCCTTAAAAATTTCCATTCAGATTTATTCATGGTGCGCTGTAATGAGAACCTGACTTTCATGTGACTGAACTCTTTCTGAAGTGCAGTGTGCCAATCATCCAAAGGTTGACCATCAAGAAATCCTGCTACACCAAACAGTAAAGCCTCGATGCTAAAAAGATTTTGTCCAAATCGCAGCAACAACTTTAAAGGGACAAGTCCTGAAAGCCTCAGGAAGGGCTCAGCGTTGACCTGAAGCCCGAATGTGCGGGCCACAAGACGGTATGCTGCTTCCTGCCGGTTCATACCACAACGCTTAACGAGTTCACTGACCTCCGCAATCTTATGCTCCAGTCTCATTGCCGCAGCCTGTGATATCATCGCATGTACCACTGCAGGATTTACAGAGGAAAGTGATTTGCTGCACAGCACCGGGGATGGCCTGTAAACCAGGTTTTCATAACGTTCGATTAGTTCCGGTTCAACCCGCCCTTTCATTACCAGCACAGGGGGACACCAGCGATCATGCAAATAAACATCTCCTTCCTGTTCCCACACAACATGAAGCACTACTGTTCCGTATGCCGCATCCTTATGATGTCCATGAGCGAAAAAGTCGGATGACTTAATGTGGATTTCAACTGCCCCTACCCATTCCATATCTCCTACCCTGATGTGTGATTGAAGGAAATCAGGACCTGCATTCTGATTATGAAAACCCGGAAACATAACATGGAGAGACCGGCCATCTTCGGTGGTTAACTGATGAAGATTAAAATATTGGTGCTGCCAGATAAAATGTAAAAATGCTTCGGTCATTGCAGGAGCCCTTAACCGGACTACATCGCAAAAACAATAATTATCTTATTTTCTAAAATGGTGATTTAACTGAAGTTTAGGCGGTATTTTGACCGATCAGGAAAGCCTGTCCAAAAAAACAGACATATCACTTTGAAGGTTTTGTGCTTCCCTTCTTGCTGCCTCTGCAAAATCTGTCCCTGAAGAGGCATAGATAATTGATCTTGATGCATTGACCAGCAAACCGCAATCCCTGTTCATACCATTTAACGAAACGTCTTCAAGGCTACCGCCTTGCGCACCAATACCGGGGACAAGAAAGAAATTTTCAGGTGCAAGTTTACGGATGTGCCCGATACGGTCAGCACGTGTAGCCCCAACCACAAACATGAGCTGGTCAGAATGAACCCATTGCTGTGATTTAATAATAACCTCCTCAAAAAGTTTGAGATGGTCACCGAATAACTGAAAGTCTGCACTGCCCGGATTACTCGTATGTGCAAGCAGTATGATCCATTTTTCAGGTGAAGTCACGAAAGGCCTTACAGAATCTTCCCCCATATAGGGCGCAACTGTGATGGCATCATAATCCATAGCGCGGAAAAATGCATGGGCATATCGCTCAGAAGTGTTGCCGATGTCACCACGCTTGGCATCTGCAATTTTCAGATGAGAATCCCCGATATAGGCAGCAGTCTTTTTCAATGTCTCCCACCCTGTCGAACCACAGGCTTCATAAAAAGCGGTATTGGGTTTGTAGGCCACACAGAGATCCCTGGTAGCATCAATGATCTGCTTGTTGAATTCAAACAAAGGATCTTCGGCATCACGAAGGTGAGCAGGTACCTTTTCCGGATCGGTGTCAAGCCCGACACAGAGGTATGTCTTTTTTTTAAAAATTTCCCTGACAAGCTGCGCGCGCTTCATGGCACTTGGTCTACGAATTAGGAAGCAATTAATGAATTAACCTTCAGAAGAAAAAATAGTGCTTCCATACAATTGAAAGAAAATATTCCGGCAAATATCCCCACTTTTGAGGCCTTAAAAAATGCAGCCTTCACCTCAAACCACACACAGACAACTGCAAATAGCATGGTTCTGTTTTACAGGCGTGTGTTTTTTGTGGGGTACCACCTACCTCGGCATCAGAGTTGGTGTAGAAACTTTTCCGCCATTATTTTTCAGCCTCATAAGACTTCTCATCGCCGGAATTTTATTCCTGACTGCGTTTGTAATTAAACATTCGTTAAAAACAATACCGGTAAAACTTATTGCTGGCCATGCCCTTGCCGGCGGGTTACTGTTTTCAATGGGTAACGGACTTGTAACAATTGCAGAGGTCCATATATCAAGCAGCCTTGCAGCAATCATTTCTTCCCTCATACCGGTTTGGATCGTTTTGCTGAACATTGTGCTTAACCGATCTGAACTGCCGAATGTAGGGGTTGTGGCCGGGACCTTACTTGGCGTTACGGGAATCATTATTATTTTCGGCGGGCAAATTGGCTTCGACCATACAAAAGTAGTAACCGGGTCAATCCTGATGTTCATAGCCGGGCTGGGATGGGCAGCCGGCAGCATTCTGATAAAAAACCTTAAACCTGAAGTTCCAGTTACCGGGGCTGCTGCATTTCAGATGCTTGGCGGTGGCTTAATCCTGCTGCCTTTCAGCATTCTGTTTGAAGACTGGAGTGCGATCAATCCTGATTCAAGATCTCTGATAGCTCTCGGATACCTTATTCTTTTTGGTTCTATCATTGCGTATATCTGTTTTTTGTATGCGATGCGTCATTTGTCAGTAACCGTGGTTTCTATGTATGCCTATATCAATCCCATCGTTGCGATGATTTTAGGCTGGCTACTGCTCTCGGAGCCTTTAAGCCCGAAAATTCTGGTCGGGGTAATTGTTACACTTTCCGGTGTACTGCTGGTCAATAATAATTTCAAAAGAAAGGATTAATTTTTTAAGCCTATCAAAAGCAGGGCTTGAGCATATAAAAGAAGTAATTTCGCGAATTGAAAAAATGCATTTGAACCTATTATGAAGACCACACTGACAACTCAATCCCGGCTTTCAGCAGTTGATTTCAACAACCTTGAATTCGGAAAAAATATTTCAGACCATATGCTGGTTTCCATTTACGATAACGGTAAATGGGGTGAACCGGAAATTATGCCTTTCTGCGACCTGAGCTTATCCCCCGCTATGCTAAGCCTACATTATGGCCAGTCTGTTTTTGAAGGTATGAAAGCATTCAGAATGGCAAATGGTGATATTAATATTTTCAGGCCTCAAAGGCATCTGGAACGTTTTAACCGTTCACTGGATCGTATGTGTATGCCGGGACTTTCAATGGAATTGTTTTTGGGTGGACTTGAAGAACTGATCCGTGTAGACCATCAGTGGGTACCGGCTAATGACGGAGCATCCTTGTATCTGAGGCCTTTCAGTTTTGCATCTGAATCAAGGCTGGGCGTAAACATTTCCAACAAGTACCATTTTATTATTCTGACAAGTCCGGCCGGACTTTATCAGCCTAAACCTTACAGACTTAAGGTTGAAACACAATTTGCCCGTACTGTTGAAGGCGGAACAGGTTTTGCAAAGTGCTCCGGAAATTACGGCGGGGCTTATTATCCTACAAGGATGGCTGTTGAACAGGGATATGACCAGGTCTTATGGACAGACGGAAAGGAACATCAGTATGTTGATGAAGTCGGGATGATGAATGTAATGTTTATGATTGATGGGGTTCTTGTAACACCTCAGTTGAATACCGCTATTCTGGACGGCATCACAAGAGATTCCATTCTGACACTTGCAAGAGATATGGGTATGCAGGTCGAGGAGCGTAAAATCAAAGTAAGTGAACTTGAAGAAGCCTTTAAAGCAGGAAAAATCTCAGAAGCCTTTGGAACCGGTACCGCCGCTGTGGTTGCGCCGATTGCCACCATTAACATAAGTGGTACAGATTATACGGTTCAGGAGCCCGCGCCTGACGCTTTTCAGATCCGGGTTAAAAATTTATTGAAAGAAATCAGACTTGGTTTAAAACCTGACACTCACAGCTGGAATTATATCGCTAAAATCTGAAAGCAGGGTTTTATTCAATAAAAAAAGCTCCCGTGTCATCACAGGAGCGTTTTTTTAACATCATTTTGTAAGTATAATCAGTTGTACTGATTCAGCATTACCGGCATTACAAGCATCAGTGTATCCTCATTGGTGGTTTTTTCACCGGGCAGGATAAGTCCAGCCTTATTTGGAGCGGACATGTTCAGCTTTACTGTCTCACAATCAAGGTTTGACAGGATCTCAACCAGGAAACGGGCACTGAACCCAATTTCAATATCACCACCTTCATGATCGCAGGATAAACGTTCATTCGCTTCATTGCTGAAATCAAGGTCTTCAGCGGAAATCTGCAACGCACTGCCCGTGATTTTAAGCCTTACCTGATGCGTGGTCCTATTGGCATAGATGGCAATGCGCTTGAGGGATGCAAGCAGTTCCTGACGGTTGATGGTCATTTTGACCGGGTTCTGGGAAGGAATGACATTTTCATAATCCGGGAAACGCTCATCAATCAGGCGACAGATCATCTTGATATTTCCAAAGCGGAAAAATGCATTGGATAAATTAAAATCAATGCTGACTTCAGTATTTTCAGAGGGAAGGGTAGCCTTCAGAAGATTCAGAGCTTTTCTTGGAATGATGATGGCATTACCGGAATCGGATTTGATATCGGTGCGACGATAACGAACCAGGCGGTGGCCGTCTGTAGAAACAAAAGTGGCGTTCTTTTCAGACAGGTTCACATAAACACCTGTCATGGCCGGACGAAGTTCATCGCTGCTGGTTGCAAATATTGTGGTTGAAAGGGCACGACCGAGCACATCACTTGGAATCACCGCATTAAAGTCCTGGGAAACTGAGGGCACCTTAGGAAAGTCTGTAGCATTTTCACCGGCCAGTTTATAACGACCATTGTCAGAGCTGATTTCGATGGCATAGGTCGACTCATCAATTGAAAATGTAACGGGCTGATCCGGAAGGTTTTTCAGAGTGTCCAGCAGGATTCGTGCAGGTACAGCAATGCTGCCCCTTTCCTTTGACTCAACGGTCAGATCTGTAACCATGGAAGTCTGAAGATCTGATGCCGTGACTGTCAGGCGGTTTTTATCTACTTCAAAGAGAAAATTCTCAAGAATAGGTACCACGGGATTTGTGGTAATCACGCCATTAATATTGGAAAGCTGTTTAAGAAGATAATTTGAGTTAACGATGAACTTCATCGGTCGTAGTGGTTTTGTTTAGCTTCAAAAATAGAAATAAAAAAAGAATCCGGATGACAGGAATTAAGCCCATTTCGGGAATTTCAAATACCTGACTTTATTCCCCTGCCTGATGATCCGCCGGGAGATCCCTGCATAAAAGTTTTTTTACCGGCAGTTAGCACACGCCGCAAGGCTTTATTAAAAACTACAACATCAGTGGTATCAACCAATGCCAGACCGTCATCAAAAAATCGGAGTTGATGCAATTTACCGGAAACTTCGCTTACTGTTAAAGTCAATAAAGGCTGTGATAGCTTCAAACTATCTGCTTGTCTGATATTTCCGGTTACAATTGCGTCCGACTCAAGTAACTGAATGGCATCCACATAATTTTTTAAATTCACCGTATCAGGTTGCGGAACATCTTCAACCGACAACAAACCATCATTAACAGATATCCGGAAATCATTTTCAGAAGCACCTGAAAATTCAGCCTTAAGGCTTACAAAATTTCTCCAGTTAAAATTAAATACCCTTCTATTCCGCCAGTCATTTTCAATTACAGAGAAAGCTGAAATAATACCGGTGCGGTAACCGGGGATGGCCATCTCAGCAGGCATTTGATTTTCATTGGTTGCAAACCAGGTACGGCCATCCATCTTGTTTTCCCAGACAAGCAAATCGAGAATAAGATTACTTCCCTCCATGAATCTGACATTGAATCCTTCCTGATGCTCAGCCATCCTGCGCGGACGTGATCGGTCCATGACTGCAAACATTAATCGCACCCGGTCAAGATCTGCAGGGTGTTTTTCATTAACCCTCCAGCCGGAAGCACTGCCGTTCAGGATAAGAGCAGCATCGGCCTTTTTTATGATGACCTTATCAATTTTAACATCTTCCGCAAGCCGGAATAAAAACTGGTCAGGCCCATCATTTTTAATTGAACTCCACAGACTCAAACCTGCCGAAACCATACAAAAGGCAATCAGAGAGATTAACAGATTTAAGTTTTTGCGAATCATATAAAATCAAAAATGTGCGTAGCGCCGGTAGCGCATCCAACTCAGAATAATACCTGTTAGAATCATAATTAGAACGGGGGCACCAAGGTTAATCCATCGGATCAAGGTTCGCTTCTCCCTTATTTTCTCTTTGTCCAATAATCGCACCAATACTTTTTTATTTCGTGCGTTAATAATTCCCTGATCATCAGTAAGGTAATCCATTAGATTCAGCACCAGTTCCTGATTTGCAAAAGTTTGTCGGGTGAAGGAATCATACCCCGCCGGAAATACCTCACCACTGCGCTTATCAACCCCTGCAGTTAAGAAGTCGCCGTCACTGAAAACAATAATACGGGAAAACGAACCCTCATCCATTTTAACAGGAAGACCTGAACCTTCCGGTTGCAACCTGTTTTTGAAGAGAGACTGAAACTTTCCTTCAAGCATCCATGCCAATGGAATTTCTCCGCCACGGTACTGCGCAGGGTCAATATTTTTGCGCAAATCTGCTATACTCACCTTTACCGGCGATTTCAAAATACGGGTGTAGGGCGATGAAAAAACCAATGGGATTTTATTGACTCCGGCTGTCCGGATGGTATCTATTGTTGAAACGAACCGAAACATGGAAGCATCCAGATTTCTGGTAGCAGGATGTTCTGCATAGCGCACTGCCATTGGATAAAATGGCCAGGGTATTGGCGTGATCTGTGATTTTCCTCCGGAAGTACCTGTAACAACCGGAACAGGCAGCGCAGACAGGTCCTGGATGAGGTCCTGATTGATTCTCAATCCATAACGAAACAGCAAAGCATCCAAGCCATGCTCTAATGGCTTTCCGAAGTCTTCGGTTTCAGATATTAGGTTTAAGTCAAACTCCAGATTATCCAGAAAGAAAATTACTTTTCCTCCCCGCATGATGAATTGATCAAGCTTATATAAGTCCTCAACCGACCATGATAATACAGGCCGTGCGATTAAGGCAATATCAAAATCGTCCAGTGATGATGTCCCGGAAAGATCAACCTTGAATAATTCAAATCTTTCAACGATTGCATTCTGAATTCCTGCAACCGGCAGACTATCCAGTTCACCATGGCCTTTGATCCATGCCACACTTTTGATTTCAGAACCTGCAAGGGAAGCAATACCGGATGCCAGTTCATATTCGATGGTTTCAATGGATTGATTCAAAGCGGCCTGTGCGCCTTGAAGGTTACTTGAATTTTTTAGCAGATTGACGGATTTTTCAACTCCGGCAAATGAAATCACAGCACCCGGAAAAACAATTTTTTCAGACCTGCGTCCATCTTTCTCTTCTACAATATTTAATGGCTTCAGACCCTTATCCACAAGTCCGGCCATAAACTCATTTCTTGATTTTTCACTTTTGGCCTGTAGGGGATCCGTAAATATGTAAGTCACCTTGCCCGCCGAGCGAACTGAAAATTCTTCAAGCGTTTCCTGAACAGATTTCCTGAACCTGGTGAAGCCGGGGTTCAGATCACCTTCAAGAAAAACTTCGATGAATACCGGCTGGTCAAGCGAGCGAAGCAAACGATCGGTCTGAGGTTTTATTGAATACCTCCCCTCCTCCGTCAGATCAAAGCGGATGAAAAAAAGTGATGCCAACTGATTGATGACAATCGTGATAACCAACGCATTGGCCAACAACAGCAGACTTCGGAATTTTGCATTGCTGAACTTCACCATTTGCGTGACCCTGTTATTACGGAGGTTATAAACAGATTCAGTCCCGTAAGGGAAATGAAATATATGAGGTCTCTGGTGTCCAGCAATCCTCTTCCCAACGCATCATAATGATAGAGCACACCGGCCTGCCTGAAAACGAGGCCTGCATTTCCTGTGAATGCAAAATCAGAAATTGCATCCAGACCATAGAACAACAAAAAACACGATACTCCTCCAATCAGAAATGCAACGACCTGACTCCCTGTAAGCGCGGAGGTTAAAAGTCCAATTGAAATAAATAAACCGGAAAGCAAAACCAGTCCTATGTAAGAGCCTATTATTCCCGGTGTATCCAGATTGCCTGGCGGGTTGCCAAGGTAGTAAACAGAAAAGTAATAGATCAGGGTCGGAATCAATGCGATTATGGTTACCACCCATGCTGCAAGAAATTTTCCGCTGATGACCTGCATATCCGACAGCGGCCGGGTAAATAAAATTTCAAGTGTTCCGGATTTCTTTTCCTCTGCAAAACTTCGCATGGTAATGGCAGGAGCCAGAAAAATCATCAAATAAGGTGCTGAGGTGAAAAGCATGGATAAATCGGCATAGCCGTAATCAAGTACAGATGTTTCAGGAAAGATCCACATGGGAAGACCAATGCCTGCGAGAAATACAACCACTGATATGTAGGCTACAAGCGAATGCAGGTAACCTTTAAGCTCTTTCAGAAAAATTGCATTCATTCTGAAATGATTTTATCAGACTGTGTGAGCGAACGAAAGACCATTTCCATGGATTGCTCCTCCCGGTGGAGCGAAATAAGCGGCAGTCTGAGATCAGAAACCTTTTTAAACACATCCGGCCTGATATCCTCACCGGTTGAAACAAGATGAATTTTACAGGTGCCTTGCCCGGAAATATCTGACGCCCTGACTACTTTCACACCCGACAAGTCCTGAAAAACTGCAGGATCAACCGATGTACTGAATTCAGCAGTAAAAATTAATTCACCTGTTTTTTTCAACAGATCGGAGATACACTCATTGGCAACAATACGCCCGAGATTTATAACGATGACCCGGTCACAAAGTGCTTCAGCTTCCTGCATGATATGAGTGGAAAACAAAACTGTTTTTTCATTGCTTACAGCCCTGATCAGTTGACGGATTTCCACCAGCTGATTAGGGTCAAGGCCCGAGGTGGGCTCATCAAGAATCAAAACCGGAGGATCATGTAGCAGTGCCTGTGCAATGCCAACCCGTTGCCGGTAACCACGTGATAATGCCTGAATCTTTTTGTTTTGTTCGCGTGTCAGCCCACAGAGATCTACCATTGCCTTAATTCGCCCACGCAATTGTCTGCCCTTCAAACCATATAAATGACCCGCAAATTCAAGGAGTTCATGCACGTACAAATCAGTGTATAATGGATTGTGCTCAGGGAGATAACCTGTATGCTTTTTTGTCCACAGAGGATCAACAGCCGTATTGTGTCCGAGAATTTCGACCTGTCCGGAAGTTCCATCCATAAATCCGGTGATAATTTTCATGGTTGTAGACTTTCCGGCGCCATTTGGACCGAGAAAACCTGTCAGCTCTCCTTTGCGGACTGAAAAAGAAATATTATCAAGCGCAGCCTGATTTCCGTAATTCTTTGACAGATGCCTGACATCAATGGACATTGGCGCAAAAGTAGAGGTATTGCCCCGCACTTGCATAATTAAAAGCCTTTTTTCGGAAAGCGGCATGGTGATTGCGGTGCACATACCAACTGCGCAAGAATTTATTAAAATTGCACACTGCTTTAAAATTATCAGTTATGAAAAGATTATGGATCTGGATGTTTTTTTTCACTTATGCGGGCTACGGACAAAACGGATACAGGATTGAACTGACTGTTAAGGGTTTAAAAGACACCACCGCTTACCTTGGCTATTACTATGGCGAAAGCACCTATATAAATGACACCTCCAGGGTTGATGCCGGAGGTAAAATGATTTTTGACGGGAGTCGGACACTGCCTCAGGGTGTTTATTACCTTGTACTGAATAAAACCAGAATATTCGAATTTGTGATTGGAAAGGACCAGCAGTTCGCACTTTCCACCGATCAGACGGATTATGTGAAAAATATGAAGGTTACAGGCGACGAAGACAATCGCCTGTTTTTTGAAAACATGATGTTCAATGCTGCACGCAACCGAGACGCAGAACCTCACATGCTGATTATAAGAGACAGCCTCGCAACTGCCGATAAAAAGACAGCAGCACAAGAGCATATCAAAAAGATCAATGATCAGGTGAAAACATGGCAGGATGCATTAATAGGCAAAAACCCCGGACTCCTGACTTCACGCATTCTGAAAGCAACCAGACAAATGGTAATTCCGGATCCTCCCAAAAAGGAAGATGGAAGTGTGGATTCTGCATTTCAGTTTAAATACTACAGAAAACATTTCTGGGATGATTTTGATCTGGCTGATGATGCCCTTATCAGATTACCCCGGCCCTTATTCCAGGAAAAAATCAGAGAATACTTCACACGTCTTGTACCGCCTGTCGCAGACTCTGTTTCAGCTGAAATTGACCGCCTTGCGCTCATGACTAAAAAAAATCAGGAGACTTATAAATATTTCATTTGGATGAATGTGATTGAATTTCAGCAGCCCCGTGTGATGGGACTTGATGGTGTTTTTGTTCACCTGATCCGAAAATATTTTAACAGTGGCGAAATGGACTTCTGGATCAATGCCAAAATGAAGACCACGCTCAAAGAACGTGCCGACCAGATGGGACTGAGTCTGATGGGTATGAATGCCCCTAACCTGACCATGCAGGATAAAGACCTTCGGGTGCAGGATCTCCACTCTGTGGTGTCAAAGAAGCGCTATACCATCCTGTTCATTTTTGATCCTGACTGCGGGCATTGCAGAGAGGAAACACCAAAACTTGTAAACTTCTACAATAGCTATAAAAGCAAATTTGACCTTGAAGTTTTTGCCGTAAGCGCAGACAGCTCCATGAAAAAAATGCGGGACTTTATTACCGAATTTAAAATGCCCTGGATCACCGTAAATGCATCACGCAGCTATACAGGCAATTACCACAAGCTGTACGATGCAGATGTTACCCCTACAATTTATATTATCGATAACCGCAAAAAGATCATTGCCAAAAAACCGCCGATTGAAGAATTTGTGAATTTCTTCAATAACCAGGAAAAACTGGCAAGGCAAAACGGGACTTCAAAACCACCCGGCAGATAAAGGGCGAATGAAAAAACCTTAGGATGTTAAGAATTTTATTTATTTCTGGAAATTGTATAGTCAATCATCAACTTGAGGGAATGCCTGTGGGGTGATTCCGGCAGCGTAGCAAGCTGTTCAATAGCCAGATCACGAAAACGGTTCATGACCCCGGTAGCATGTTCAATACCCCCCTGCTCCCTTACAAATCGTACTACCTCATTGATGTTTTTTGGTTTTGCCTCTGCATTGCGAACCAGCCCCATAATTCTTCTTTTCTCCAGCCATGAAACCTTTGAAAGTGCATGGATAAGGGGCAGGGTAACTTTTCTTTCACGGATATCTATTCCGAGAGGCTTACCAACCTTTTCATCTCCATAATCAAATAAATCATCCTTGATCTGAAATGCCATCCCAATATTACTTCCAATGGATTGCATTTTGGTTATGACATCCCCGGACGCTTTGACCGAGGCCGCTCCGATTGCGCAGCAGGCAGATATCAGCGATGCAGTTTTTTTTCTAATGACTTCAAAATAAATATCCTCTGACACATCCAGTTGTCTTGCTTTTTCCATCTGAAGAAGCTCACCTTCGCTCATCTCACGGACAGCCTCTGAAACAATCCGGAGCAAATCATATTCCTGGTTTTCGACTGAAAGAATAAGTCCCCGGGAAAGCAGAAAATCACCTACCAGAACGGCAATTTTATTTTTCCACAAGGCATTAACTGAGAAAAAGTCTCTTCGAAGGTGGGCGTCATCCACCACATCATCATGAACAAGTGTGGCCGTGTGCAGCAGTTCTATCAGACTTGCACCGCGGAAGGTTGAATCTGTGATTTTACCGCAGACGCCTGCAGACAGAAAAACAAACATCGGACGCATCTGTTTTCCCTTGCGACGCACGATGTAGTTCATGATTTTATCAAGCAACAAAACCCTGGTCTGCATGGACGCTCTGAATTTGGGCTCAAATTCAGCCATTTCCTTAGCTATTGGCGCTTTGATCTGATCTGGTAATGAGGACATGCGAGCTTGCAATATTACAAATATTGTCGGGTAAGGATCATGAAAACGATGTTTTGATACTCAACGATATCTCCGTTATTTTGTGACATGTGGAATCCGGATAAAAACTGGGAACAGATCATCTTTATAATAGCTGCTGTGGTTTGCGGCTTCATAGCCAGTAGGATTCTTCGTGTTGTTATCGGAAGATTTTTCCGCAAGGCAGCCCTGAAGCTAAAGGTAGACCCCACACATTACAGCTTCTTTAAAAACGCTGTGGATATGATCATCACCTTAATTGTGCTGATTATCATTTTCCAGTCCATCCCGGCACTCAGGTCGTTTGGTACTACCCTGCTTACAGGTGCCGGAATACTTGCAGCAATCGTAGGTTTTGCCAGCCAGCAGGCATTTTCAAATATTGTCAGCGGTATTTTCCTTGTCATATTCAAACCTTTCAGTGTTGGTGACCGTGTTAAAATCGGAACAACCTATTCAGGTGATATTGAGGATATTACACTCAGGCACACGGTAATTAGAGATTTTGAAAATAGACGGGTGGTTATACCAAACTCAGTAATCAGTAACGAGGTAATCATCAACAGCTCATTTGTTGACGAAAAGATTTGTGTGTTTATGGAGTTCCCCGTTTCATGGAATGCCGACCTCAATCAGATAACTTTAATTATTGAGGAAAATGCCCTGAAACATCCATATTGTATTGACAACAGAACTGAGGAAGCCCTCGCACTTGGAGAAAAGCAGGTGATGGTTCGGGTAATGGCCCTCACTGAAGTGGCGGTGAACATCCGGGTGAGCGCATGGGCCCGTAATCCCGCTGAGGCCTTTGAGATGAAGTGTGATTTGCTACGCACCTTCAGGGATGAATTTCAAAAAGCCGGAATTGAAATCCCATACCCGCACCGTATTATTCTTAATGCACAGGCCTAAGCCCGGAGTATGATTGATTCCAATTTAAATACAGGCAAATCAGAAGATTTGTCTGACGAGCCTGTAATTCTGGAACTCATATCCTACTCACCAGGTGAATTTTATGAACATAGGAACCTCCCGGTGGGAGAACTCCTGAATAGCTGGAAGCCGGAAATGATTAACTGGATTAATCTGGACGGACTCCACGACCACCATATAATAGAGGCTCTTGGAAAACATTTCAATCTTCACAGTCTGCTGCTGTAGGACATTACAACAGAAAATCAGCCAAAGGCCGAAGAATACGACCATTATCTGTTCTTCACCCTGAAAATGCTATATAATATCAATGACCGCACGGTCAATTATGAGCAAATCAGTTTTGTCCTGGGAAAAGATTATCTGCTTTCATTTCAGGAAAAGGAGGGAGATTTTTTCGGGGCTTTTCGCCAGAGGCTCAGACAGGATCAGGGCAGAGCGCGGCGCATGAAAGCTGATTACTTGCTGTACCGTCTGCTTGATATTATTATCGATCAGTATTACAACATTCTCGATGATATTGGCGGACAGATCGAAGAGATCGAGGAGGATATTCTGAAAGCTCCAAGCGGGAAAGAATTCAAAAGAATACAACACACCAAAAAAGAGCTCATTTTTTTACGTAAAGCATTATACCCTCTCAGAGACGCCATCAGCAAGCTCACGAAAGGTGAAAGCATGTATGTATCACAGGAAAATTCACGGTATTTTTCAGACTTGTATGATCACGTGGCACAGCTGATCAGTTCAATGGATACCTACAGGGACCTTACCACCAGCCTGATGGATATACACATCAACTCCCTGAATACCAGAATGAATGAGGTTATGAAAGTCCTGGCCGTTATCTCCACCATATTCATGCCATTAACTTTTATCGTGGGGATTTACGGGATGAATTTTGATGTGATGCCTGAATTAAGATGGCAATACGGCTATCTATATGTCATGTTGCTGATGGGTGGCATTTTTACCGGAATGATTCTTTATTTCCGTCATAAAAAATGGTTTTAAAACCTGTTATCAATTGTTTTTGATTTAGGGTTATCTTAGGGCTTCTAAACCTGAAATTTATGCTTAACCAAATCACCATCTGGTTCTTTACAACTGATTCTATTGCACTTGCTGTAATTTTTTTGATGGCAGGATTTGTAGTCCTAATTAAAGGAGCGGACTTTCTTGTTAATGGGGCCTCTTCAATTGCTAAAGGTTACGGGGTGTCAGATCTTGCAATCGGCCTTACCGTGGTTGCTTTCGGAACATCTCTGCCGGAACTTATTGTGAGCCTATTCTCTGCATTGGACGGTAAAAATGATGCCACATTCGGGAATGTTTTAGGAAGTAACAATTTTAACCTGATGTTTATTCTTGGAATTTCCGGTGTCATTTACCCGCTTGTGGTTCAAAGAAATACAATCAGATATGAGGTGCCTCTTTCTTTTGGCGCTGCAATTCTTCTTTATTTCCTGGTTAACGACGGAATGCTTTCAGGGGGTCAGTCTGAAAATATTTTGAGCCGGACGGACAGCATGATTCTGCTTACCGGATTTGCAGGTTTTCTGTATTACATCTACATGACAATGAAGGACAACAGCGTTAGTTTACCGGCAGAACAGACTGATCAACCTAAGTCCATAAGTACAGGTTTTGCCCTGCTACTGATCATAACAGGACTGGCTATGCTGGTTGGTGGCGGAAAAACCGTGGTAGACAGTGCAATAGGAATCGCTCAGACTTTTGGGTTAAGTGAAAAACTTATCGGTTTAACCATTCTGGCGGCAGGAACATCCCTTCCTGAACTTGCAACATCTGCAGTGGCAGCTTATCGCAAAAACACAGACATTGCCATTGGAAATGTCGTGGGGTCAAACATCTTCAATATTCTTCTCATCCTGGGTGTGACAGGAACAGTCAGTCCCATCCCCTTTAACCCGATAATGAATTTTGATTTTTATGTTCTGCTGGGGGCAACAGTTCTTCTGACAATCTTTATGTTCACCCTGAACAAGAACAAACTTGACCGCTGGGAGGCTCTGATACTATTAATCATATTTGTCTCCTACACAACTTATCTGATCCTTCAGGAATAAGGATAAAGAAGGTCACATTAACTCCTTTGTAAGACGGTCGATATCAGCCTTTGCTTTTGGGTGTCCCAGTGAGTTTGCTTTTTTATAAAGATCCAGAGCTTCCTGAAGTGAAGCTTTCTTCTTCTTAGGAGCAAGTTTTGTACGGTTGGCAGTTTCCTCTACTGACTGTGCCCTTGCATATAAACCATCTGCTTCGGTGACCTGGGAATCCTGCAATAACTTTTCAATACGCTGTTCCAGTCCTGCCAACTCCTGACGCTTGGTCTCAATCTGCGACTGCTTATCCAGCAGATCAAGCTCCTGCATCTCAGTTACACGAACCAAGTTATCATTGTCACTGCGCGCTTTTTCAAGCATAGCCATAAGATCAGCAATCTCCTTATCCTTCCGCTCAATATCAGCCTTCAGTTTCTTGATTGTCTGAGAAAATGCATTTGCGTTTGATTTTGATTTTTTGAGGGCACGCTCCAGTTCTTCTATTTTTCCCTGAGTTTCCTGAACATAGCTGTTCAGTCCCTGAAGGCGGTTCACATATACATCATAGGTTGTACCTTCAACCATATTAAGTCGGAGGGCCTGGCGGCTTGCATCAATAGAGTCCATTAATACACCAACTTCATTAAGCGTTCTGGCCATTTCCTGACTGGTTTGAAGTTCAGTCCTTAGCGAATCAAGCTCGGCTTGAAGTTTTTCGGATTCAGTTTTGCTTACGCACGAAGACATAAGAGCGGAAACAGACACAACCAAAAGGATTGAAAGAGATTTTGACATGATATTAATTGATATGAAGTCACAAAGTTAGGTATCCGGCGACATACACTCACCTATGTAAGCCACGCATAATCATGATTTTAATGTGTTTTATGGGATTTATTGTATCCAGAAGGTCTTTTAAGTTAAAAAAAACCTGATTTTTTGCAGGTAATATCAGGTCCTGGGGTAATTTCACGCCGGATTTTTTGGGTAGGTTTTACCACATACCACCCCAAAACAACCTGCCTTTAAGAGACCAAAGACCGCATGTCAGACAAAGACGCACAAAAAAATAGAATTTCCTCTGCCGGAATTCTGATTTCTCTGGGAATTATCTTCGGTGATATAGGAACATCTCCACTTTATACGCTCAGATTCATTGTTGGTGAAAGAGGAATCAGTGAGGATCTTGTTCTTGGAGGACTTTCCTGTGTATTCTGGACTCTTACGCTCATCACCACTTTAAAATACGTTGTACTTGCCCTGAATGCCGATAACAAAGGTGAAGGAGGAATTTTCGCATTGTATGCACTGGTACGACGCTACAAAGCAAAATGGGTAATTTTTCCCGCCATGATAGGCTGTTGCACGCTGATCGCCGACGGCTTTATCACACCTGCAATCAGTGTTACCTCTGCTATTGAGGGCATCCAGTCAATTGCACCGGAGATTACCCAACAGACCATCATCTCTATTGTAATTGCCATCCTGCTGGCCCTGTTCGTCTTCCAGCAATTCGGAAGTAATGTAGTAGGCAAAACTTTCGGACCGGTTATGCTTGTTTGGTTCACATTTATTGGAACCTTCGGCGCAATTCAGATGGCCGACAATCTTTCCGTTCTCCGGGCAATAAACCCCATTTACGCCGTGAAGCTTCTTACCCTTTACCCCGGAGGATTCTGGATTCTCGGCGCTGTCTTTCTGTGCACTACCGGTGCAGAAGCCATGTATTCAGACCTGGGGCATGCAGGAAAAGGTAATATCAGGTCAAGCTGGGGTTTTGTGATGGTTGCTTTACTGCTAAGTTATTTTGGTCAAGGCGCCTGGCTGTTGCAGCATGAGGGCGAGCAACTTGGTGACATGATACCTTTCTTTGAAATCCTGCCTGAAGGATGGACCGTGATCGGTGTCATTATTGCTACCTCCGCTACTGTAATCGCAAGCCAGGCATTGATCTCCGGAACATTTACCCTCGTCAATGAGGCCATGAAACTCAAATTATGGCCCAGTACCCGCACCCGTTATCCAAGTGAAGTCAAAGGCCAGATTTATATTCCGGCAATTAACTGGATGCTCATGTTCGGAAGTATCGCAGTGGTGCTATTCTTCCAAAGTTCAAAAGCTATGGAAGCTGCCTACGGACTGGCCATCACATTTGATATGCTGATGACCACCTCACTGATGGTTTATTATTTCTCCCTCTCAAAAAAATCCACGATTCGTTCAGGAATGATGGCGCTTTTATTTTTCACGGTAGAGGGAAGCTTTCTGATATCAAACCTGGATAAGTTCGCACATGGCGGATGGTTTGCATTTGTTGTGGCCATTTTCTTCTTCACCCTTATGTTCATCCTGATGAAGGCCAGAACACTGAGGGAACGCCATACAGATTTCGTTGACCTGAAACACTATGTTCCGATGATTCAGGACCTGCAGTCAGATACTTCTATTCCAAAAGAAGCTACCAACCTTGTTTATATGGCACTGGCCGACAGCAAGCGACAGATTGATAACAACATCATTTACTCCATCTTCAGAAAGCGACCTAAGCGCGCTGATGTGTACTGGTTCATCCATGTCGATACAGTAGACAGTCCCTACACCAGCAAGTATTCCGTTGATACCATCATTCCTAAAAAATGCTTCTTTGTCCGCATCAAACTTGGCTTTAAGGCAGACCACAGGGT
The DNA here is from genome assembly GCA_049430945.1 of Cyclobacteriaceae bacterium. GTDB lineage: Bacteria > Bacteroidota > Bacteroidia > Cytophagales > Cyclobacteriaceae > ELB16-189. The sequence continues at coordinate 5,817 of JBMTCO010000022.1, read as the reverse complement.
TAACCTTTTATTCAACAAAATACTCCATGATATGAGCGAGAACGGGGAAATTGACCTGATTAGTCATTACAATTCCCTGAACAAGCACAGCATGCCGGCTGATTTCAAGTATATCATTCTGCATTCTCTTGCCTCCATAGACAGTGAGATTTCGACTTTTGATAATTTCATTATTCAGGGTTACCGGTTCATTAAAAAATGGAGCCTTTCAACCGAAGAACAATATGGACTTGAACTTGCCAATGTAGAGGTTGAAAGGGTGCCCATTATGGTCGGCCCGCAGGCCAAAGTGAAAATCAAAAGAGAAAAAGAAGAAACGGCACGAGAAAAGGAATTGAAATACGATTCCTTGGGGCGATGATCCCTGATCACGATTTCTGATCAAATACCATCTTTTTCCAGGCCAAATACTCTAATTTTGGATTCATTTTATCCCCGTTCTATGCCCGAAAAAAAGGATATTGAGAAAATCAGCAACCGGATTTTCAAGACCTCAGGTGAAGGTTCCGATTTTGTTGCCCGTGAGATCGTAGCCCTCATACGCATGCGCCAGAAAGAAGGTAAGCCTTGTGTTATCGGGCTTGCAACAGGCTCCACACCCACCGGTGTCTATGCCGCGTTGGTAAAAATGTTCAATACCGGAAAGGTGAGTTTTAAAAATGTTCACACCTTCAATCTGGACGAATACTACCCGATGAACCCTGGTTCCCTGCAGAGCTATGTCCGCTACATGAATGAGCATTTGTTCAATCATATTGATATTCCAAAAAATCAGATTCATATCCCTGATGGTTCAATACCAAAAAACAAGGTTGAATCTTTCTGCAGTCAGTACGAAAAGAAAATAGAAGAACTCGGAGGCCTCGACATTCAGATACTCGGTATCGGCAGGACCGGCCATATCGGTTTCAATGAACCAGGAAGCAGTTACCATTCAGTTACCCGAATGGTTTCACTGGATCAAAAGACCAGGATAGATGCATCCAGTGATTTCTTCGGTGAAGAGAGTGTGCCCAAAAAGGCCATCACCATGGGTATTTCAACCATCCTGAAGTCAAAGCAGATCCTGCTGATGGCATGGGGCGAAGGAAAGGCCGGCATTATCCAAAAAGCGATTGAAGGCCCGGTGACTGATCAGATTCCTGCAACTTTTTTGCAGCAACATAACAACACACTGTTTGTTATGGATGAAGCTGCATCCGGCCAGCTTACAGCAGTAAAAACACCATGGCTGGTTAATTCCTGCCAGTGGAGTGACCAGCTTATCCGAAAGGCTGTCGTTTGGTTGTGTCAAAAAACAGGGAAATCAATCCTGAAGCTGACCAACCAGGATTATATGGAAAATGGGATGGGCGATCTTGTAACAGAATACGGATCTGCCTATAAGGTAAATATCAAGATTTTCAACCAGCTTCAGCACACCATCACAGGATGGCCCGGTGGAAAACCAAATGCAGACGACAGCCACCGCCCTGAGCGTGCCAAACCATTTCCTAAGCGGGTTATCATTTTCAGCCCGCACCCCGATGACGATGTAATATCAATGGGTGGAACCTTCATCAGACTTGTAGATCAGGGCCATGAAGTTCATGTGGCCTATCAGACCTCAGGAAACATCGCAGTGTTTGATGATGATGCCATCCGCTTCGCCGATTTCGTAAGAGATTTTAATAACGCATTCGGTCTCTCAAAAGCAGATGCAGAAAAGTTCTTTAAAAAAGTTTCCAAATCAATACGAGAAAAAGACCCAGGAGAGAACGACAGTCCGGAGGTTCAGATGATTAAAGGTCTGATCCGTCGCGGAGAAGCAAAGGCCGGTTGCAGATATGTTGGAATACCGGACAGCCAGGCACACTTTCTGGACATGCCCTTCTATGAAACAGGGGCTGTAAAAAAGAAACCGCTCAGCGATCAGGATGTCAAAATTGTCGCAGACCTGATTGAAAAAATCAAGCCTCATCAGATTTACGCGGCCGGCGATCTTTCCGATCCGCACGGAACCCACAGGGTTTGTCTCTCTGCGATTTTTCAGGCAGTTGAAAAACTGAAAAAGAAGCCTTGGATGAAACAATGCTACCTGTGGCTTTACCGCGGTGCATGGCAGGAATGGGACATCGCTGTGCCCATCAGTCCCGATGAATTGATGCGTAAGCGCAGAGCCATCTTCAAGCACCAGTCACAAAAGGACAGTGCACTCTTCCCGGGAAGCGATAAACGGGAATTCTGGGTTCGAGCAGAAGACAGGAACCACGCAACCGCAGCTGCCTACAACAAACTCGGACTTGCTGAATACGAGGCTATTGAAGCCTTCGTACGCCACAAATTCTGAAAGCATAGCTGATCAGTTTCCTTTATAACCGGGACCTCTGACGAATCTGCCGGGCCTTGCGCCGGTATGTACTCCGTCTTTCAGTACCTGAACACCATTTACAAGCACATGTGACATTCCCGTGCTGTATTGATGCGGCTTTTCAAAGGTTGCATGATCATAAACCTGATCGGGATCAAAGACATTAATGTCTGCATAATATCCTACCGTCAGCTTTCCACGCTTTTTGATCTTAAGATTCTCAGCAGGCAACCAGGTCAGCCTGCGGATAGCCTCCTCAAAGGAGAATAATTTTTCTTCTCTGAAATATCTGGCGATGAATCTTGCAAAGTTGCCGTATGCACGGGGATGTTCGGCTGCACGTGTGAATTTTGGATCCAGTGATGGTGCTGCGGCATCAGAACCAAGGCTTACATAAGGCAATTTGAATTGCCGCTTCATGTTTTCTTCATCCATCAGAAAATAAGCAGTACCAACACGCGTGCTGTCAGCAATCACAAGATCCATAGCTGTTTCCTCAGGTGACTTTCCATGGTTCTTTGATGCAAAGGCCAGTGTTTTACCAACATATAACTTCCTCAGGGAGTCGCTTGCAAAATCAAGCAGCAAAACTTTTTCAGGGTCACCTGCCAGTAAAAGAAGGTTTTCCCATTTATTGGTAGGCGTTCTCATTTCCTTCAGTGCTCGGGAGCGGGTCACAGGATCTTTCAATCTGGCAATCCACTGATTAAGACCACCTTCCTGAATCCATGGCGGCATTGTAGCATCCAGACCAGTTGCACCGGCGGGATAGGTGTACATATCGGCGGTAATTCGAAGTCCTTCCTTTCGGGCCTTTTCGATCATCGCGATCACCGTATCAATTTTATTCCAGTTTTGTTTTCCGCTGAATTTAAGATGATAAATCTCTGCAGGCAGTTTTGCCTCTCTTGAAATCCGGATTGTTTCATCCACTGCCTCTAGCATCGCATTGCCTTCACTGCGCATATGAGTGATGTACATGCCGCCATATTCTCCTGCCACTGAACAGAGCTCAATCAGTTCTTCTGTAGGTGCATAGTTTGCAGGCGCGTAAATAAGCGACGAGCCAACACCCAGTGCGCCCTCTTCCATGGCTGTTCTTACAAGTGCTTTCATTCTGGTCATTTCTTCAAGAGTGGCTGTGCGGTTTGCATAGCCCAACTCATGAACACGAATTGTTGTGGCTCCAACAAAGGAGGCAATGTTGGGAGCAATACCTTTGTCTTCAAGAGCGTTCATGTATTCCCCCATAGTCGTCCATGTAACATCAAAAGCGAATTCCGGATTTCGCTTCATGGATTTTACCATGTCATCCTTCATGGATTTATTCAGCGGACCAAGGGTCATGCCTTCACCAAACACTTCCAGGGTAACGCCCTGGCGGATATCGCTCTCCCCGTTCCCGTCAATGATCAGTGATTCCACAGCCCAGCTCAGCATATTGATAAAGCCCGGTGTAATGGCTTTTTCAGTAGCATCTATTTCATGCATTGCGGATGACCCTGAGAGGTCACCTATAAAAGCGATGGTATCAGCCTTTATACCTACATCAGCCCTCTGACCGGCTGCACCGGTACCATCATAGACCACTCCGTTACGGATAATGACATCATAACGCTCGCTGCAGGCAGTAAGCAGAACAAACAAAAACAAAAATGAATGGCGCATAAATTGAAATTTGAGAACCGAATATAAGATTTAAGGCAACAGCAGACCAACCGCAGGAATAATTGCCGGAATTTCATTTTAAGTCCTATATAATCAAAAATGAAAAAAGCCTATTTTGGCCAGGTTTTAAAAGTCATAATACTGTGAAAACATTGAGACAAACAATTCATAAGAAAAACCTGATTTATTCAATCTTCACCGCATCAGCATTCCTGATCCTGACCAATTCACAGGCTCAGCAGGATGAGTGGCAGGTTGAGGCCTCAGCCGTAAATCCGGAAAACTATTTCGGGGTAACAGTAGCAAACGGAATGATTGGAATCGTTTCCGCCCCTGTCCCGATGCGGGTTAAAGATGTGGTACTGAACGGCACCTATGACTACTACCAGAGGGGAAGAGTCTCTAATATACTTAAGACATTCAACCATGTCAATATGAACCTTGATGTGGATGGCCGACGAATAGGTATCCGGGATGTGCAGGATTACCGCCAGACCCTGGATATGAAAAAGGCTGAGCTGATAACAACATTCCGTGTGAGTGAAAAAATTGAGGTAACGCACAGGCTGCTGGCTCTGCGACATCTTCCCTACTCTGCCCTTACCATTGTTGAGTTCACCGCTTTGGCTGATGCCACCATTACACCGATGAGTGTTATTGAGGCACCGGATCACCTGACCGATGTACGGAATATGTACAGCGAGATTGACAGACCACATGTACTGATCCCGCTGTTATCCTCCGTAGGTAAAAGTCCGTCAGGAAAACATACTGTTGCGGTAAGTAACGGATTCATTTTCAGTGAACCGCACGGACAGGAGCCTGATCTGATTCATGAGGACTGGGATTATAACATGCACCTTGCGAAATTCCATAAGAAGCTGAAGGCCGGAGAAAAGTACAGCTTCAGTATCATCAGTTCGGCAACATCTACCGCCCAATACGAAGACCCGCTGAATGAAGCCGAGCGTCTTACGATTTTCGGTGCACTTGAAAAAACCGAGCGGTTATTACAAAGACATTATGCAGAATGGGAAAAACTCTGGACCGGTGATATCATCATTGAAGGTGATGCCGCAGCACAAAAAGACATCCGCTTTGCACTGTATCATCTGTACAGCTTTGTCCGTGAAGGTACCGGACTGAGTTTATCACCTATGGGACTTTCAGGTCTGGGTTATAATGGCCATGTTTTCTGGGATACCGAACTATGGATGTATCCCCCACTGCTTGCCTTAAAGCCGGATATCGCACGGTCTATCCTTGATTATCGTTTTAACAGGCTTGATGCTGCAAAAAGAAACGCCTTCAGCCATGGTTATAAAGGAGCAATGTTCCCCTGGGAATCCTCCGGAACCGGCGATGAAGACACTCCTGTATGGGCACTTACGGGTCCGTTTCAGCATCACATCTCCGGTTGCATCGGATGGGCATTCTGGAAATACTATCAGGTTACAAAAGACAAAGTGTGGTTGAAAGAAAAAGGATATGTGGTACTTAAAGAAGTTGCAGACTTCTGGGCAAGTCGGGTTGAGCGGAACGGTCCCGGAAAATATGAGATCAACAATGTAATCGGCGCCAATGAGTGGCAGGAAAATATAGACAACAACGCCTTCACCAACGCCATCGCCATTACTGTCCTTCGATATGCCGGTCAGGCTGCACGCGAATTGGGACTGACTCCGGATCCTGACTGGGAACATGTTTCACAGAATATTCCGGTCCTGAAATTCTCTGACGGAACAACCAGAGAAAACCGAACCTACGACGGAGTCACCATCAAACAGGCTGATGTAAAT
>JBMTCO010000021.1:0-28191 GCA_049430945.1 Cyclobacteriaceae bacterium | reverse complement strand
CAAAAAAGAAATTCGGGTGGGGGGTAAGGAATGCAGACGGCTTGCAGATCATATAGGGAAATTCCCTGTTGTTTCCCTGGTTCCTCAGGATATAGAGCTTATCTGGGAGGCAGGTGAATCCAGAAGAAAATTTTTCGACCAGTGGATGAGCCAAACCGATCGCAGTCTGATGGAGGACCTTATACGCTATCAGCAGGCGTTGAAGAATCGCAATGCTTTGTTGAGAAGCCACAGGGAAGGGACTGCGGCAGATATGGAGCTACTCAGGTTCTATACCGGTGAAATGAAAGAGCCTTCAGAACGGATACATCGTTTCAGAGTGGATTTTATCGGGAAAATCAATCCTGTGCTGAATGATTTTTATACACGGCTGATTTCTCCGGAAACTGCCGAAAAGGTAGCGTTAAGGTATGATTCTGAACTTTTCGATATTCAGGTAGATGAGCTTTTTGACACTGCCCTTGAACGGGATCTCAGGGCAGGACGCACCACTAGGGGGCCGCACCTGGATGAGTTTATGTTTCTGCTTAATGGAGAAGAAGTCAGAAAATTCGGTTCCCAGGGGCAGCAGAAGTCTTTCCTGGTTGCTTTGAAGCTCACCATGCACAGGCTTTTATCCGAAATGACGAGCATAAGCCCTATTTTATTATTGGATGATGTTTTTGATAAAATGGATGATCTCAGGATAGGTAACTTGCTGTCCGTAACAACCGGGGAAGGATTTGGCCAGGTAATATTGACAGAGTCAAGCCCGGAGAGGGCCGGTGAAAAGTTAAAAGGATACACTTTTGGGACAGTGGGTGTAGAAAAAGGAGTGATTACTCAATTATGAGCACAGGCAGACAGAAAGGCACCAATCATATTGGAAGTGCCATCCGGAAAATGCTGGAAAGCTATAATCTGACCAGAAAGTTTGATGAGGCCTCTCTTATGGAAGCATGGCCCAGGCTGGTCGGGCCGCTTATTTCGAAGCATACCACAAAGCTTAATATCCGTGATAAAGTGCTGTTTGTCAGGCTGGATTCACCAGGGGTAAAGCATGATTTAAGGTTCAGCAAGGCCAAGATTCTGGAAATTTTGCAACAGGAATATGGCTCCGACCTGGTTGGTGACGTTGTATTTATGTAAAAAATCCATCTTTTGGTGTTTTTCACCTTTCTTAAATAATAGGCTGCTTCTTGGGAATAATGAAAAACCAATTAGTTTTGCACTCCTGTTTAAAAACGGGGTTCCCGGGCAGAAGGTCCGGGTTCTGAATCGGAATAATTTCCGGCTTTTTGACATAACAGGGGGAATACCAAAGCGGCCAACTGGGACAGACTGTAAATCTGTTGTCTTATGACTTCCTAGGTTCGAATCCTAGTTCCCCCACGAGGCTTGTCCGGAATAAGCGGGAGTAGCTCAGTTGGTAGAGCGATAGCCTTCCAAGCTATAGGTCGCGAGTTCGAACCTCGTTTCCCGCTCATTTGCTGAATTTTTTGGATTTTATCCTTAATAAAAAGCAGAAGAGTCTTTTGGATTCAGATGCCGATCAGGACAAAGTCTTTAAAGCAGGAATGGACAATGCCGTTGTAGCTCAGTGGTAGAGCACTTCCTTGGTAAGGAAGAGGTCGACAGTTCAATCCTGTTCAACGGCTCACTCCGGTTCACCGGCATAAATGATAACAGAAGTAACTTTTAACAATTTATAAACAATTAACTAACAGGGATTTTCAAATATGGCAAAGGAAACATTTGATCGTTCAAAACCGCACGTAAACGTTGGAACCATCGGTCACGTTGACCATGGCAAAACCACATTAACTGCCGCGATTACCAAGGTACTCGCATCCAAGGGTCTGGCTTCTGAGAGAGATTTCTCCTCTATCGACAACGCTCCTGAGGAAAAAGAAAGAGGTATCACCATCAATACTTCACACGTGGAGTATCAGACGGATGCCCGTCACTATGCACACGTTGACTGTCCCGGTCACGCCGACTATGTGAAGAACATGATTACCGGTGCTGCCCAGATGGACGGAGCGATCCTCGTGGTTGCTGCAACTGACGGTGCTATGCCCCAGACCCGTGAGCATATCCTGCTTGCCCGTCAGGTAGGTGTACCTGCACTTGTTGTATTTATGAACAAGGTTGACCTTGTTGAGGACCCTGAACTCCTTGACCTGGTTGAAATGGACCTTCGCGAACTTCTTTCCTCTTACAACTTCCCCGGAGACAATATTCCTGTGATCCGTGGTTCAGCACTTGGTGCACTGAATGGCGAACCTCAGTGGGTTGCTAAAGTTGAGGAGCTGATGAAGGCTGTTGATGAGTACATTCCGCTCCCTGTTCGTGCTGTTGATAAGGACTTCCTGATGCCTGTTGAAGATGTATTCTCCATTACAGGTCGCGGAACCGTTGCTACAGGTCGCATTGAGCGTGGTGTAATTAAGACTGGTGACCCTGTTGAAATTCTTGGAATGGGTGCCGCTGAAGGTCTTACTTCCACTATCACAGGTGTTGAGATGTTCCGTAAGATTCTTGACCGTGGTGAAGCCGGTGATAACACAGGACTTCTGCTCCGTGGTATCGAAAAAACCGACATCTGCCGTGGAATGGTTATCTGTAAGCCCGGCTCAGTTAAGCCGCACGCTAAGTTCAAGGCTGAGGTTTACGTACTTTCCAAAGAGGAAGGCGGACGTCATACTCCATTCTTTAATAAGTACCGCCCTCAGTTCTATTTCCGTACCACAGACGTTACCGGAGAGGTAAAACTGCCTGCCGGAACTGAAATGGTTATGCCTGGTGACAACGTTTCAATCGAGGTTGAGCTGATCAACAAGATTGCGATGGAAAAAGGTCTCCGTTTCGCTATCCGTGAGGGTGGCCGCACGGTAGGATCCGGCCAGGTTACTGAAATTGTAGACTAATAAGCTGATTTTCAAACACATAAGCGTTTCCTTGATTTTATCATGGAAACGCTTTTTTTTTACCCCCCCTTCTTCTACCTTTGCAGTCCTTTTGAGTAAACTGAAACTGTTAATAAACAGGTGACGTTCAGGAGGAAAAAGGTTGGGGCCGAAAGTGATTGAGTAATAAAAAAAGACAGACGGGTGTAGCTCAATTGGTAGAGTAGCGGTCTCCAAAACCGTTGGCTGGGAGTTCGAGTCTCTCCACCCGTGCAAAGGATAAAAAAAATGATAGAGCGGATTAAAAACTATGTAATGGAATCCGTTGATGAGGTCAAGAATAAGGTGACCTGGTCAACCTTCAGCGAATTGCAGGGAAGTGCAATTCTGGTGCTGGTGGCTTCCCTGATTTTTGCCATTGTGATCGGCCTGATTGATTTCGGGTTTCAGAACATACTGGCATGGTTCTATCGTGAATTTTAAGGTAATCTGACCATGGGAGAACTCAAGTGGTATGTTTTAAGGGTGATCAGTGGCCAGGAGAAAAAGATAAGATCTTACCTGGAAACTGAAATTGAGCGCTCTAAACTCAAGGAGTTCATTCCTCAGGTATTGATCCCTTCCGAGAAGGTTTATGAAATGCGAAACGGGAAAAAGAAAATGCGTGAGCGCAATCTTTTCCCCGGCTATGTTCTTATATCTGCTGATCTGGCTCACCCCGAGGCCCAGCATACCGTGAACAACATTCCCGGTGTGATTGGTTTTCTGGGCACAAACGGTTCCAACGCTTCCAAGGATCCGGTAGCCCTTCCGCAGAGTGAGGTGAATCGTATACTGGGTAAAGTCGATGAAAATGACGGAATGGAAGAAAAGCTCGAGAAGCCATTCGTCAAAGGTGAGAGCGTGAAAGTCATGGACGGTCCGTTCAGCGGCTTTACCGGTACGGTGGAGGAGATATTTGAAGACCGGAAGAAACTTAATGTTATGGTTAAGATATTCGGCCGCAATACTCCTGTCGAGCTCAGTTATTTGCAAGTTGAAAAATTAGACTAAAAAGCATTCCCAATGGCTAAGGAAATCATAGGTTATCTGAAACTTCAGGTCAAGGGAGGCCAGGCAAACCCTGCCCCTCCAATCGGTCCGGCGCTGGGTAGTAAGGGTCTTAATATTATGGACTTCTGTAAGCAGTTCAATGCTCGCTCGCAGGACAAACAAGGCCAGGTTCTACCTGTCCTGATTACCATTTATAATGACAAGTCATTTGACTTTGTTATTAAGACACCTCCGGCAGCCATCCTGATTATGGAAGCATTGAAGATCCAGAAAGGTTCCAAGGAGCCCAACCGCCAGAAGGTGGGAAGCATCACCTGGGACCAGATTCGCAAGATCGCGGAACTGAAAATGCCCGACCTGAATGCATTCAAAGTAGAGTCCGCCATGAAAATGGTGGCCGGTACTGCCCGCAGTATGGGTGTTACCGTTACCGGAACAGCCCCCTGGGCAAACTAATCCAGTACCATTATGGCAAGAATTTCTAAAAACAGAAAAGCTGTCCTGGCGAAGTATGATGCAGAGAAGGAGTATGCCCTCGATGAGGCAACCAAGATTCTCAAAGACATCACTTTCACCAAGTTTGACGCTTCAGTGGACGTTGACATCCGGTTGGGTGTTGACCCCAAGAAATCAGATCAGATGGTGCGCGGTGTGGTAACCCTGCCTCATGGTCTGGGTAAAGTTGTGCGCGTACTCGTACTCTGCACTCCTGACAAACAACAGGAGGCTAAAGACGCCGGCGCCGAACATGTAGGTCTTGATGATTACATCAGCAAGATTGAAGGCGGCTGGACGGACATCGATGTAATTATTTGTACTCCTACCGTAATGGCTAAGGTTGGTAAACTTGGTAAGGTTCTCGGTCCCCGCGGACTTATGCCAAACCCCAAATCCGGAACTGTTACGCTTGAGGTTGGTAAGGCTGTAAATGAAGTAAAAGCCGGTAAGGTGGACTTCAAGATTGACAAGCAGTCAATCATCCACGCGAGCGTGGGCAAAGCTTCATTCCCGCCTGAGAAGATTAAGGACAACATTTCGGAACTCATCAACACAGTGGTCAAGCTAAAGCCTGCCTCTGCGAAAGGTGACTACATCAGAAGTATTACCTTATCAACAACCATGAGCCCAGGGGTTGCAATTGACAAATCAACCATCAGTGGAATCTAAACCGTATCAGACATGACCAGAGAAGATAAAGGTAAAATCATTGATGAGCTGGCAGAAAAGCTTGCTGCTCATCAGCATTACTATCTCACAGATGCGGGCGGTTTCACAGTCGCTCAGGTAAATGCTTTCCGCAGAATTTGTTTCCAGTCAGGCCTGGAGTATGGTGTTTATAAAAACACTTTGATCCGTAAGGCTCTTGAGAAAAACGGTACCGCCAACGACCAGCTCGTTAGCGTGCTTAAAGGTTTTTCCGGAATCATATTTTCAAAAGAGTCCGGAAATGCACCTGCCCGTGCCATCAAGGAGTTTCGCAAGAAATTGGACGGAAAACCTGTGCTGAAAGCAGCTTCCATCGACTCTGAGGTTTTCCTCGGAGACGCAAGTCTTAACATGCTCAGTGAGCTCAAGTCTAAAAACGAGCTTATTGGAGATGTTATCGCCCTGCTCCAGTCACCTGCCAAGAATGTTGTTTCTGCTCTGTTGAGCGGAAAACATACCGTTGCAGGTCTGGTAAAGGCATTAGAAGAAAGAAAACAATAATTATTAACCTCGTAAACAATTACTAAAATGGCTGACGTAAAAGCTCTCGGAGATCAACTGGTAGAACTTACCGTAAAGGAAGTAAACGAACTTGCTTCTTATTTAAAGGAAACTTATGGCATTGAGCCTGCTGCTGCTGCTGTTGCAGTTGCCGGACCTGCTGCAGGTGGTGGTGGCGCAGCCGCTGCTGCTGAAAAGACCAACTTCGACGTTGTTCTGAAATCTGCAGGTGCCAACAAACTTCAGATCGTTAAGCTGGTGAAGGAACTCACTGGTCTGGGTCTGAAAGAAGCTAAAGACGTAGTTGATGGTGCTCCCAAGACCATCAAGGAAGGTCTTCCTAAGGACGAGGCAGAAAACCTCAAGAAGCAGCTCGTTGAGGCTGGCGCTGAGGTTGAGCTGAAGTAACTCCTTAAGGCGGTCAGTACGCCTTAAAACACACAGCGAGCCCTTTCCTGACCATTTTGGCAGGAGGGGCTTCGCCTGTTTGTACTGAATGATGTATAAAGTCCTTTCTCTTTAAACAATTATCACCTTGGCAAAGACTTCAAATAACGGACGCATCGATTTCTCAAGGATTGAAAAAGTAATCGACTATCCCGATTTCCTGGATGTTCAGCTTCAGTCATTCAAAGATTTCCTGCAGATTGAAACACCGGCGGAAAAAAGACAGAATGAAGGTTTATTCAAGGTTTTCGCGGAAAATTTTCCAATCTCCGATTCCCGTGAAAATTTTGTACTTGAGTTTGTGGATTATACCATTGATCCTCCGAAATACTCGGTCGATGAGTGTATAGACCGCGGCCTTACTTTCAGCGTTCCGCTCAAAGCGAAACTGCGCCTCACCTGCAACGATGAGGACAATGAAGATTTCCAGACCATTGAACAGGAGGTATTCCTCGGGAATATCCCCTATATGACTGAGAAAGGATCATTTATTATCAATGGTGCTGAACGCGTGATCGTGTCTCAGCTTCACCGTTCACCGGGTGTGTTCTTCGCTATGAGCAAGCACACCAACGGAACCAAACTCTACTCCGCAAGGATTATCCCTTTCAAAGGATCCTGGATAGAATTTGCAACGGACGTGAACGCGGTGATGTATGCATACATTGACCGTAAAAAGAAATTCCCTGTAACCACCCTGTTGCGTGCAATCGGTTATGGTTACGATAAAGACATCCTTGATCTGTTCGGACTCTCCGAAGAAATTGACGCCAACAAAAAGTCCATTGAAAAAGCCGTTGGCCGCAAACTGGCAGCAAGGGTTTTGAAAACATGGACTGAAGACTTCGTGGATGAGGATACCGGCGAGGTGGTATCCATCGACCGTAACGAGGTCCTGCTGGAACGTGATCACGTGATCACCAAAGATGATGTAAGCACAATTCTGGAGTCCGGCTCAAAAAGCATTATCCTCAACCGTGAGGATGTGAACATCGCAGACTTCCAGATTATATTCAATACGCTGGCTAAAGACCCTTCCAATTCAGAAAAGGAAGCAGTTGAAACCATTTACCGTCAGCTCAGAAATACAGAAGCTCCTGATGAGCAGACAGCACGTGATATCATCACCAGTCTGTTCTTCAGTGAAAAGCGTTATGATCTTGGTGAGGTTGGACGTTACCGAATCAATAAAAAACTTGGACTAGACCTCAGCTCTGAACAGCGGGTACTCACAACCCAGGACATCATCCTCATTGTTAAGTACCTGATCGGTTTGATCAACTCCAAAGCAGTTGTTGATGACATTGACCACCTGAGCAACCGTCGTGTTCGCACAGTAGGTGAGCAGCTTTACTCACAGTTCGGCGTAGGTCTTGCACGTATGGCCCGCACCATCAAGGAGCGTATGAACGTACGCGATAATGAAGACTTTAAACCGGTTGATCTGATCAACGCGAGGACACTTTCCTCAGTGATAAATTCTTTCTTCGGAACCAATCAGCTCTCACAGTTCATGGACCAGACCAACCCTCTGGCAGAAATCACCCACAAGCGCAGAATGTCTGCTCTTGGTCCGGGCGGTCTTTCCCGTGAGCGTGCAGGTTTTGAGGTTCGTGACGTACACTATACGCACTACGGCCGCCTTTGTACTATTGAAACCCCTGAAGGTCCGAACATCGGTCTGATCTCATCACTTTGCGTTCACGCCAAAGTGAACAAGATGGGCTTCATTGAAACTCCTTACCGGAAGGTAGAAAACGGAAAAGTGAAAAAAGAGGGTATCATCTTCCTCACAGCTGAAGAAGAGGATACACACAACATCGCACAAGCCAATGTTAAAATCGGTGGTGCGGGTGAAATCACTGAAGATAAAATCAAGGCTCGCTTTGAAGGTGACTTCCCGGTTGTTGAACCTAAAGAGGTTCGCTTCATGGATGTTGCCCCTAACCAGATTGTATCTATTGCAGCATCTCTGATTCCTTTCCTGGAGCATGATGATGCCAACCGTGCGCTCATGGGATCAAACATGCAGCGCCAGGCAGTTCCCCTCCTCCGTCCGGAAGCACCTATCGTGGGTACCGGTCTGGAAGGAAAGATCGCACTGGATTCACGCACTCTGCTCCTTTCAGAAGCAAAAGGTGTCGTGGAGTATGTAGACGCAAGAAAGATTGTTGTTCGTTATGAAGTAAGTGAAGACGATAAGCTCGTGCGCTTTGATGACGAACTTAAAACTTATAACCTCGTAAAATTCCGCAGAACCAACCAGGATACCTGCATCAACCTTTGTCCGCTTGTTAAGAAGGGCGACAAGATTGTTAAAGGTCAGCCGCTGGTACAGGGTTACGGAACTGCCAACGGAGAACTTGCGCTTGGTCGCAACCTTCTGGTGGCCTACATGCCATGGCAGGGTTACAACTTTGAGGATGCGATTGTTATTTCTGAACGCGTTGTTCGTGATGACATCTATACTTCAATTCACATTGAGGAGTTTGAACTCGAAGTCCGTGATACCAAGCGTGGCGAAGAGGAACTGACTTCTGAAATACCTAATGTCAGCGAAGAAGCGGTTAAGCACCTGGATGAGAACGGTGTGATCCGTGTCGGAGCTGAAGTACGCGAGGGCGATATTCTGATTGGTAAGATCACTCCTAAAGGAGAGACTGATCCTACTCCTGAAGAAAAGCTGCTCCGGGCCATCTTCGGCGACAAGGCCGGTGATGTGAAAGATGCTTCCCTCAAGGCACCTCCCTCACTTAAGGGTATCGTTATTGATACAAAGATTTTCTCACGCCCCAAGCGTGACAAAGATCTCCGCAGCAAATCCAAGAAGGAGCTTGACACACTGAAAGTGCGTTATAGCAAGCAACTGGAGGAACTGAAGTCAGAGATGGTCAAAAAACTTACGCACCTCCTTTCCGGCAAGACCAGTCAAGGTGTTAAGCATAAGTTTGGTGACGAGTTGATATCAAAGAGTGTTAAGTTCTCAGGTAAGGTTATTGAGTCAAATCTCTTCCCGGACAAGAATATTTACCGCGACGAGAGCAATTACAATGTGCCTGAAGAGGTTAACCTGATTGCCGATGTGAGTCTGGAAGGATGGACGACAGATGAGCATACCAATAAACTGGTTGCTCAGCTGGTGAAAAACTATCTGCATACCCGCAATGTACTTGCAGGAGATTTCAAGCGCGAACGCTTTACCCTGGAAGTCGGCGACGAACTTCCTGCGGGGATTGTTCAGCTTGCAAAAGTATATGTAGCCAAGAAGCGTAAGCTTAAAGTTGGTGATAAGATGGCAGGTCGTCACGGTAACAAGGGCGTCGTAGCCCGTATTGTCCGTGATGAAGATATGCCTTTCCTGGAGGACGGAACACCCGTTGATATCTGTCTGAACCCGCTTGGCGTACCTTCCCGTATGAACCTTGGACAGCTTTACGAAGCGGTACTCGCATGGGCAGGAAAGAGGCTGGGTCGCAGGTATGCTACACCGATTTTTGATGGTGCCCACCTCGATGATGTTTCAGGTCAGCTTACTGAGGCAGGTCTTCCTGAGTTCGGACGTACCTATCTGTACGACGGACTTACCGGAACCAAGTTTGACCAGCCTGTAACAGTTGGTGTTGCATATATGCTCAAACTGGGTCACCTGGTTGACGATAAAATGCACGCACGTTCCATCGGACCTTATTCACTCATCACCCAGCAGCCGCTCGGTGGTAAGGCGCAGTTCGGTGGTCAGCGCTTCGGGGAAATGGAAGTCTGGGCAATCGAAGCCTTTGGTGCTTCCCATATCCTGCAGGAAATCCTTACTGTTAAGTCAGATGATGTCATCGGCCGTGCCAAGGCTTATGAATCTATCGTCCGCGGCGAAAACATGCGCAAGCCAAATATTCCTGAATCATTCAATGTACTGGTTCATGAACTAAGAGGTCTTGCACTTGAGATCACCATGGACTGACCAGAACTGAAATAAATTTTTACAGACCCTCAAACAACGAGAAATGTCTTTAAGAAAGAATAAAAAGATCAACAACGATTTCACCAAGATCACCATCAGCCTGGCCTCACCCGAGTCCATTCTGGAGAATTCAAACGGTGAGATTACACAGCCCGAAACCATCAACTACCGTACTTATAAGCCGGAGATGGGCGGACTTTTCTGCGAACGCATTTTTGGTCCTGTAAAAGACTGGGAATGTCATTGTGGAAAGTACAAACGCATTCGTTATAAAGGCATTATTTGTGACCGCTGCGGTGTAGAGGTTACAGAGAAAAAAGTACGTCGTGAGCGTATGGGGCACATTGAACTTGTGGTTCCTGTTGCGCACATATGGTATTTTAAATCTCTGCCGAACAAAATCGGTTACCTTCTCGGTCTTCCTACTAAAAAGCTGGATCAGATCATCTACTACGAACGTTATGTGGTGATTCAGCCCGGCATAAAAGAAGAGGATGGTATTGAGCCGCTCCAGTTTCTGACTGAAGAAGAATACCTTGATATCATCGATAAGCTTCCACGCGAAAACCAGATGCTGGATGACAATGATCCCAAAAAGTTCATCGCGAAGATGGGTGCCGACGCTCTGGATATGCTCCTTGGAAGGCTTTCAGAGCCCTCAGGTGAGCAGGTAGCGGTAGGCGCTGACGGACTCACCGGCAGCGGAAAGGTTCCCGTGAAACGCACCAAACTTGATGACCTCAGCGATGAGCTTCGTTATCAGGCTGCAACTGATACTTCTCAGCAGCGTAAGGCAGAAGCGCTGAAGCGCCTGAAAGTAGTCGAAGCGTTCCGTGATGCGAGCACACGCATGGAAAATCGTCCCGAGTGGATGGTGATCCGTATGGTGCCTGTTATCCCACCTGAACTTCGTCCGCTGGTGCCACTGGATGGTGGCCGCTTTGCTACTTCAGACCTTAATGATCTGTACCGCAGAGTAATCATCCGTAACAACCGTCTCAAGCGTCTGATCGATATCAAAGCACCTGAAGTGATTCTCCGTAACGAAAAACGGATGCTTCAGGAAGCTGTCGATTCATTATTTGATAACTCACGTAAAGTGAACGCAGTCCGTTCAGAAGGTAACCGTGCTCTGAAATCACTCAGCGATATGCTGAAAGGAAAGCAAGGCCGTTTCCGTCAGAACCTCCTCGGAAAGCGCGTTGACTATTCCGGTCGTTCTGTTATCGTGGTTGGTCCCGAACTTAAACTTCATGAGTGCGGACTTCCCAAGGACATGGCCGCTGAACTTTTCAAGCCATTTATTATTCGCAAGCTCATTGAGCGCGGTATTGTAAAAACTGTAAAGTCCGCCAAAAAGATCGTTGATAAAAAGGAGCCTGTCGTATGGGATATCCTGGAGAATGTACTTAAGGGACATCCGGTTCTTCTGAACCGTGCCCCAACACTTCACCGTCTCGGTATCCAGGCTTTCCAGCCTAAACTTATTGAAGGAAAGGCAATTCAGCTTCATCCGCTCGTTTGTACCGCCTTCAATGCGGACTTCGACGGTGACCAGATGGCGGTACACGTTCCTCTTGGACATGAAGCCGTTCTTGAAGCATCGTTGCTGATGCTTTCCTCACACAACATTCTGAACCCTGCCAATGGAGCGCCCATCACTGTACCTTCTCAGGACATGGTGCTTGGTCTGTATTACCTGACCAAAGGACGCAAAGGTGAAAAGGGTGAAGGAAAGCTTTATTATTCTGCTGAAGAGGTGATCATTGCCTTTAACGAAGGCAGGCTCTCCAAGCATGCGATCATCAAAGTTCGTGCAAGGGTAAAGGACAAGAAGTCCGGCGAAATTTCTGAAAAGATCATTGAAACTGCGGCAGGCCGCGTAATATTCAATCAGGTGGTACCTGAGGAAGTAGGTTTCGTGGATGAGCTTCTCACCAAGAAAAAGCTTCAGGTTATCATTGGTGATGTTTTCAAAGTTGCAGGTCAGGCGAAAACTGCAAAATTCCTTGATGACATCAAGGAGCTTGGTTTTCAGATGGCTTACCGCGGAGGATTGTCCATGGGCCTCAACGATGTGAAGGTTCCTGCTGAAAAGGACAAACTTGTGGCTGCCGCCCAAGAAGAAGTTGATGCCGTATGGAACAACTATATGATGGGTCTGATCACCGACAACGAACGTTACAATCAGGTGATTGACATCTGGACCCGCACAAACACACAGCTCACCAATACGCTGATGAAGCAACTGGAGGAAGACAGCCAGGGCTTCAACCCGATCTACATGATGATGCACTCAGGTGCCCGGGGATCACGCGAACAGGTACGCCAGCTTGGTGGTATGCGCGGACTGATGGCTAAGCCGCAGAAAAACCTTGCAGGTTCTGTAGGGTCCATCATTGAAAACCCGATTCTTTCAAACTTTAAGGAAGGACTTGATGTACTCGAGTACTTCATTTCCACGCACGGTGCACGTAAAGGTCTAGCCGATACTGCGCTTAAGACAGCTGATGCAGGATATCTGACCCGCCGTCTTGTGGACGTAGCTCAGGATCTTGTGATTACTGAAGAGGATTGCGGTACACTCCGCGGCCTGAAAGTTTCTGCACTGAAGGATAACGAAGATATTGTTGAACCACTCTCTGAGCGTATACTCGGAAGGGTTTCAGTTCATGATGTCTATGATCCGATTACAGATGAGCTCATCTGTGCCACCAATCAGGAGATTAATGAAGAGATTGCAAAACGGATTGAAGAGACAAGCATCGAGGAAGTGGAAATCCGCTCCCTGCTGACTTGTGAAACCCGTATTGGTGGTTGTGCAAAGTGCTACGGACGAAACTTGGCTACCGGTAAAAAGGTACAGGCCGGAGAGGCCGTGGGTGTTATTGCGGCACAGTCTATCGGTGAACCCGGAACACAGCTCACACTGCGTACCTTCCACGTGGGTGGTACAGCTTCAAACATAGCGGTTGATGCAAACATCAAAGCAAAGTTTGCAGGTGTGGTTGAATTTGAAGGTGTTCGTTTTGTAGACACGATAACAACTGAAGGAAATAAAGGAAAGGTTGTGATGGGTCGCACAGGTGAGATCAAAATCCTTGATAAGGATAAAACCCGTGTACTCATTTCAAACCATGTTCCCTACGGAGCATTCTTGCAGGTGAAAGACGGACAGACCGTTGAAAAAGGTGATGAACTTTGTAACTGGGATCCTTATAATGCAGTCATTCTCTCAGAATTTGAAGGAGAGATTGAATATGAGTCAATCATCGAGGGCATCACTTACAAGGAGGAGTCCGATGAACAAACCGGTAAAAAGGAAAAAGTAATCACCGATACCAGGGATAAGACCAAGAACCCTGCCATCAAGATCAAAGTTGAAGGAAAAACCGGTGAAGACCAGCCCCGCTATAACATTCCGGTGGGTGCCCACCTGGTGGTGGATGCAGGAAAGCAGATCAAGGCCGGTCAGGTACTGGCTAAGATTCCGCGCACCATGGGTAAGTCCCGCGACATCACCGGTGGTCTGCCAAGAGTAACCGAACTCTTTGAAGCCCGTAATCCTTCCAACCCCGCTGTTGTAAGCGAGATTGACGGAGTGGTTTCTTATGGCTCTATCAAACGTGCGAATCAGGAGATTTTTGTTGAATCAAGAGATGGCGTAAAGAAGAAGTACATGGTACCTCTTTCCAAGCACATTCTTGTTCAGGCCAACGACTTCATCCGCGCAGGACAACCTCTGTCCGATGGAGCAATTACTCCGAACGATATCCTATCCATCAAAGGACCTACCGCAGTACAGGAATACCTGGTGAATGAAATCCAGGAAGTTTACCGTCTGCAGGGTGTAAAGATCAATGACAAACACATTGAATGTATTGTCAGCCAGATGATGGAAAAGGTTGAGATCCTGGATTCAGGAGATACCAGCTTCCTTCAGGGGGAGTATGTGGATAAGTTTGAATTCCGCGAAGTGAACGATGCTGTGCTTGATAAGAAGTTTGTGACCGATGAGGGAGACTCACAGCGTTTCCGCAAAGGTCAGATCATTACTGAACGCGAACTTCGTGACGAAAATTCTGCGCTAAAGCGTAAAGACCAGCGTCTTGTTGAAGTCAGAGAGGCCATGCCTGCCGTCTCGGCTCCGACCTTGCAGGGTATCACCCAGGCTTCGTTGAAAACTGAAAGCTGGCTCTCGGCTGCATCATTCCAGGAAACCACTAAGGTTCTGAGTGAGGCTGCTATCCGCGCAAAGGTTGACACGCTGATTGGTCTGAAGGAAAATGTGATCGTAGGTCACCTGATTCCTGCCGGTACAGGACAGCGCAGGTTCAATGATTTGCTCGTGGGTTCTGAAGAGGAATACGAGCGTCTTGCTGAACTCGAGGAAAAACCACGCCGCGAAAAGCAGTACCAGCAGCAGTAAGCTGATTTTAATAATGTGAATGGCTGACCGGCCCGGTATAAAAACCGCCCGAGTTTGCCATTCACTTTTTTATTATATTCCACATTTCAAGCTCATGGCAAAAGATAAACCGGACCAGAAAAATCAGATCAACATCGAGCTCAGCGAGGAGATCGCAGAAGGCATTTATTCTAACCTGGCAATGATTGCCCACTCCAACAGTGAGTTCGTCATAGACTTTATCCGACTTATGCCGGGTCTTCCCAAGGCAAAGGTGAAAGCCAGAATTGTAATTACTCCCGAGCATGCACGCAGGCTGCTTGCTGCTCTGAAGGAGAATATTGAAAACTATGAAAGAAATTTTGGTCCAATCAAAACCACCGAGGAAGGCCCCCACTTCCCGATGAATTTTGGCGGCGCCATTGGTGAAGCCTGATGCAAATGTTTTCTAACTTCAGGCGTGCAATTACAGTCGCGTCTTCCTGATACCGGCACCAGCATCTTTACAATCATGTCCGCCCTTGCGGCTGAACATGGTGCCATCAATCTTTCGCAGGGATTTCCTGATTTCGATGTTGACCCTGAATTGATCCGGCTTGTCAGCAAAGCCATGGTTGACGGATACAACCAATACGCTCCTATGCCGGGTCTTCCTGCGCTTCGCGAAGCAATTGCAGATGTCATATACCGGACCTATAACCGTGTTACAGATCCTCAGACTGAGGTAACGGTTACTGCAGGAGGAACAGCAGCACTTTATGCAGCCATCACTGCGCTCGTCCGCCCCGGTGATGAAGTAATAATCTTTGATCCTTCCTATGACTCTTACAGCCCTGCTGTCCGTCTTAACGGAGGCATCCCTGTTCACCTGAACCTCCTTCCACCTGATTTCGGAATCCCCTGGCAGCAGGTTGAAAATGCCGTTAATGAAAAGACACGGATGATCATCGTGAACACACCCCATAATCCCTGCGGGTCTGTGCTTTCTGAAGATGATATGAGAAGATTCGGCGCTCTCTGCAGAGCGCACAACATCATTTTGCTCAGCGACGAAGTTTATGAGCGGATTATATTTGACGGAAAACATCATCATAGTGTTCTTTCTTTCCCTGATCTGAAGGACCATGCCATTGCCGTGTTTTCATTTGGAAAAACTTTTCATGTTACAGGCTGGAAAACAGGATATCTTGTTGCCGCTCCCGAATTGACTAAGGAAATCAGAAAGAGTCATCAGTTCATCACATTCAGTGTCAATACACCGATGCAGCACGGAATAGCTGCATATCTTAAAGAATCTTCAAGGTATACCTCGCTTGGTCAGTTTTATCAGACTAAAAGAGACTTCTTCCTGGAGCAACTCAGGGATTCACCCTTTACAGCACTGCCCTGCTATGGTTCCTATTTTCAGGTTGTTTCGTTCGGGGCTTATTCAGATGAAGGTGATCGGGAGCTGGCCACCAGATTAACCCGTGAGGCAGGACTGGCATCTATCCCTGTTTCAGCATTTTACCGGGATGGAAGCGATCACCATCTGCTTCGTTTTTGTTTTGCCAAGCGGAATGAAACACTTGAAGCTGCAGGAAAAATCCTCCGAACGCTCTGACCATATGCGTGTTGCGCACTTTGTTTAAGAAAGTGCCTTTCAGGCTGTTTATTTGCATTCTCATTTAAAATGGAAAATCTGAAAATCACCCTGATCCAGTCAGGCCTTCACTGGGAAGATATTGATGCCAACCTGGCAATGTTTGAAGAAAAAATCTGGCAGATCGGACAGAAAACCGATGTAATCATATTACCTGAAATGTTCACAACTGGGTTCAGTATGAAAGCGCCTGTTCTTTCAGAAATCATGGGGTTAAGAACCACACGATGGATGAAACAAATGGCAGACCAGACCGGTGCCCTTATCCTGGGTAGTTTTATTGCCGATGTACATGAAAGATATTTTAACCGCCTGATCTGGATGGAACCGGGCGGGCGTTACCAAACCTATGATAAAAGACATTTGTTCCGAATGGGAGAGGAAAATAATGTCTATACACCCGGAGAAAGTCTGCTCATTGGCACATGGAAAGGCTGGCGGATCTGTCCTTTGATTTGTTATGATCTCAGGTTTCCTGTGTGGAGCAGGAACCGCTGGAATCCCTCCATGCAGTCTATGAATTATGATCTGCTTGTTTATGTGGCAAACTGGCCTATGGTCAGGTCTTCAGCCTGGGAAATTTTGCTGAATGCCCGTGCCATTGAAAACCTCTCCTACGTTGCCGGGGTAAACAGAACCGGCACCGACGGAAACCAGATTGAATATGATGGCCGGTCCTCTGTCATCAGCCCGACCGGAGAAGTGATCTTTTCGGTGGAAGGAGAGGAGGCCATTAAAACCATTGAATTAAGCGCCAATGCGCTAAGTGCCCACCGCGACAGATTCCCTGCTTATATGGACGGTGATGATTTTAATCTGAATAATTAATTAATCTTCCGTTGTCTTAGGGCCCTTCAGCTTATTTTTGCTCTTTATTTCTGCCCATGTCATTTGTAAAAATCCGTCGTGCACTCATTTCAGTGTTTTATAAGGATGGTCTTGAACCTGTCATCCAAAGACTTGCCCGGGAGGGTGCAGAGTTTATCTCAACCGGGGGCACCCGGGAATTCATTGAAAAGCTTGGATATCCTGTGACCGGTGTTGAGGAGCTGACAGGATATCCTGAAGTATTTGGTGGCAGGGTAAAAACTCTGCATCCTGCTGTTTTCGGAGGTATTCTTTACCGTCGCGAAAACGAGGGGGATATATCAGAGGCTCAAAAGCATCAGATCAACGCAATAGATCTTGTAATTGTTGACCTATATCCGTTTGAAGAAACCCTGGCCAAAGGGGCAGGTGAAAAAGATATCATTGAAAAGATAGACATCGGTGGTATCTCCCTGATAAGGGCGGCAGCAAAAAATCATGCTGATGTGCTGATTGTTTCCTCACGGGATCAGTATCCGGAATTGCTGGAACTTTTGAATACTAAAAATGGCGGCTCCGAACTTACTGACAGATACAGATTTGCAGCGGCAGCTTTCTCCATGACTTCGCATTATGATTCAACCATATTTTCATGGTTCAATGAAAAGGCGTCACTGCCGGATTTTAAAGTCAGCTACCGGAAAGGCCGGGTACTCCGTTATGGAGAAAACCCTCATCAGGCAGCAGCCTTTTATGGTAATCTTGAAGAGCTCTTCAGTCAACTCAACGGAAAAGAACTTTCATTCAACAATTTGGTGGATGTTGATGCCGCTATTGATCTGGTGTCTGAATTTCCGGATGAAACGGCATTCGTAATCATCAAGCACACGAATGCCTGCGGCGCTGCAACGGGTACCTCTGTACTTGATGCTTATAACCGTGCCCTTCAGGCCGACCCGGTCTCCGCATTTGGTGGCATATTAGCAACCAACAGAATCATTGATCTTTCTGCGGCAGAGGAGATTAATAAACTCTTTTTTGAAATTCTGATTGCACCCGGTTTCGAAGCCGCTGCTCTTGATCTGCTAAGGTCAAAAAAGAACCGAATTATCCTTGAGCAGAAAATAATATTATCAAGAAAAAAAACATTTAAAAGTGTCCTCAACGGAGTTATTGAACAGGATGCTGATTTTCTTTCTGACAGGCAGGAGGATATGCGTCCTGTAACGAAAATACATCCTGATGCCTCTGCCGTGGAGGACTTATTGCTTGCAGCCAAAATCTGTAAACACACGAAGTCCAATGCTATTATTCTCGCAGCAGGCGGTCGACTTCTTGCAAGCGGTGTCGGGCAGACCAGTCGGGTAGATGCACTGCGCCAAGCCATTGAAAAGGCAAAAACCTTCGGTCTCGATATCCGTGGTGCTGCAATGGCGTCAGATGCATTTTTTCCCTTTCCTGACTGTGTTGAAATCGCAGCAGCTGCGGGAATCCGATCAATCATTCAACCCGGTGGTTCTGTTAAGGATCAGGATTCTGTAGACGCATGCGACAGATCAGGTATCGCCATGGTCTTCTCCGGCCGCCGTCATTTCCGTCACTGACTTTACAGTTTTCAATTTATGTCAAGCGATTACATATAATAATTACTTATTTTCGATTTCAGAATCATTTTCAATATATAATAAATGGGTTTCTTTGACTTCTTTACCGCAGACATTGCCATTGACCTGGGAACAGCCAATACGGTGATTCTTTATAAAGATAAGGTTGTGGTGGACGAACCCTCCATAATCGCGCAAGACCGCCTGACAGGAAAAGTACTCGCTGTCGGACGAGAGGCGATGCAGATGCATGAGAAAACTCATGAAAACATTAAAACCATCCGACCACTTAAGGAAGGTGTCATCGCTGACTTCCACGCGGCTGAAATGATGATTCGTGGACTCATTAAAATGATTGATACCGGTAATCGGATTTTTCCACCGTCTTTGCGCATGGTGATTTGTATTCCTTCCGCCATTACGGAAGTGGAAAAACGTGCTGTCCGCGACTCGGCAGAACATGCTAATGCGAAGGAAGTTTATATGATCCATGAGCCGATTGCTGCTGCCATTGGAATTGGAATTGATATAGAAGCTCCGGTAGGTAATATGATTGTGGATATTGGTGGCGGTACTTCAGATATTGCAGTAATTGCACTTTCAGGCATCGTATGCGACCAGTCCATCAGGGTGGCCGGAGATACATTCAGCAGAGATATTCTGGATTATATGCGCCGCCAGCATAATTTGCTGATTGGAGAAAGAACAGCCGAGCGTGTAAAAATTGAGGTGGGTTCGGCACTTACTGAACTTGAAGATGGCCCTGATGACTACGAGATCCGTGGACGTGATCTTATGACTGGAATCCCTAAGACCATCAAAATTTCTTATTCGGAGGTGGCTTTTGCATTGGACAAATCCATAGCAAAACTGGAAGAGGCTGTTCTGAAAGCTCTTGAATTGTCACCCCCGGAACTTTCTGCAGATATATATGAACGTGGAATCTATCTGACAGGGGGGGGTGCTCTATTAAGAGGCCTGCACAAGCGTCTGTCTGCGAAAACAAAATTACCTGTCCATATTGCCGATGACCCGCTGCGTGCTGTAGCCCGGGGTACCGGTGTGGCACTGAAAAATCTCGAACAGTACAGGAAGGTATTAATGACCTGATTTTTTTATGCGGAAGCTCCTCCGTTTTATCTTTCAGAATCGTGCGCTTCTGCTTTTTTTGCTGCTTGAACTAAGCTGTTTGTTGCTGATAGTCAACAGTCATAACTATCAGGGAGCACACTTTTTCAATTCCTCAAATCGCACTGCTGCCTCCGTACTTGCATTTTCTCAGAATACATCTGACTATTTCAATCTCAGGAAGGCCAATGAGGACCTTGCCTATGAAAATGCTGAACTAAAAGCCAGGGTCCAGGCATTGTCATCCATGTTATCTATTTCGGCAGATTCAGGGATTGTGCGGCCTTTTGATTTTATCACGGCTAGGGTTGTAAGCAATTCAACGGCACAATTCAGGAATTACATTACTATCGATAAAGGTGCAAAGGATGGCATAGAAGCCGGTATGGCAGTTACTGGTCAGGCTGGAATTGTGGGGAAAATCAAAGCTGTATCTGAAAGATACTCGGTTGCCATTTCCCTGCTGAATACAGAGGAAAATGTTTCAGCTGAAATTGCGCGCACAGGTGTTTTTGGAACAGTGAACTGGGATGGCAGTAATCCGCGCTTTGCGAAATTACTTTATCTTCCAAGACACGTGAGTGTATGGCGTGGGGATACAGTCAAAACTTCAGGATTCAATGCAGTGTTTCCACCCCGTATGCCGATAGGCGTAGTCACTGAAGCAAATCTTGATGAAAGCGCAATGTTTTATGATGTGACCATTGAACTTAAACAGGATTTTTCGCGTTTACAATATGTTCACGTCATACGAAGTAAAAATGAGCCGGCCATTGACTCAGTGCAGCAAATGATCATAAAAAAATGAACAGAAATTTCCTGACCATTCCGGCTTCCTTCATTTTGTATTTGCTTTTCCAGGTTTTGTTTTTCCGGAAATTGGTTTTGTTTGATATGGCCTTTTGCCTTCCATACATAGGATTTATTCTGTTTCTGCCAATTACTTTTTCTCCTGTTATCCTGATGAGCCTGGGATTTTTGCTTGGGTTGTCAATTGATATTTTTCAGAATAGCCAGGGCCTGCATGCATCGGCAGCAGTGATGACAGGATTCGTCAGGAATTTCTGGCTTGGCAGAATAACTCCGCAGGGCGGCTACGATGTTGTCGGTGATCAGCCTTTCAGGTTACTTGGCCTCCAGTGGTTTTTATATTACTTGATCCCATTGCTTTTGTTACATCACACCCTCCTGTTTTTTATTGAAGCAGGAGGATTTTCTATGACAGGCCTGACTCTGGCCAAAGCATTTTTAAGTTTTCTGTTCACGCTTTTTACTCTGTTCCTATACCGATTTGTACTTGCTGCCCGGTAACCTATGAATGAAGGCCGTAAACTTTTATTTCGGATTCTAATCATCTCAGTTGGAGTAATTTTCCTGATCAAACTGTTTTTTATTCAGGTTACTGACGACCGCTACAGTGAACTCGCAGACAGCAATTCCATTCTGCGGGTAGTTGAATATCCTTATCGCGGACTGATTTTTGACCGCAACGGTCGACTGTTAGTTTATAATGAACCGGAGTTTGATATCATGGTGCAGGTAAATGAGATGCACTGGTTTGATTCCCTTGCATTTTGTAAAATGACGGGAACGGATATTCAAACGCTCAGGGAAAAATTCAGGCAAATGAAAGCACTGAGGGAATATTTGCCCTACAAGCCTACCATGTTCATGAATAAACTTTCTGCTGCTGACGTTGCACGTTTTCAGGACAGGCTGGATGATTTTCCGGGATTTTATTTTCAGGCCCGTACCACTCGTGCTTACACCTGGCCATCAGCCGCGAACGCTCTGGGTTATGTCAGCGAAGTTTCCAAAGAGCAACTTAAAAGAGACACCACGCATTTTTACAGACAAGGCGACTATATCGGACAAAGCGGTATCGAATCTTATTATGAGCAATACCTGCGGGGAAAACGTGGTGTCAGAAATATGTGGCGGAATGCAAAAGGGGTGGAAAAGGGATCATTCAAGGATGGTAAATTCGACACGCTTTCGGTTCCGGGAATAAATCTGATATCTTCTATTGATATTGAATTACAACGCTATGGTGAAAAATTGCTAGCCGGAAAGTCAGGTAGTATTGTTGCCATTGAACCGGCCACCGGCGAAGTCCTTTCACTAATCTCAGGTCCTTCGTATGATCCCAATCAGCTTACAGGTAAAAATTACAGCAGCAATTTTCAGAGCATCGGTACAGATGTGAACAAACCCCTGTTCAACCGTCCCCTGATGGCTCAGTACCGCCCGGGATCCATTTTTAAAATAGCGCAGGCCATGGTGGCACTTCAACAGGGTGTTATTACAAAAGATACCCGCATACCATGTGACCGGTCAATCATTAATTGCCATGGAGGGCATCGAAATGAAGATCTTCGGGGAGCCATTACCAACTCCTGTAACCCATATTTTCATAATGTATTCCGCCGAATGCTGAGTAAGGGCCAGACGGGAGATCCATTCAGAGACAGCAGAACCGGACTTGAGGAATGGCATGAAATGATTGTTACATTTGGTTTTGGGGCGCCACTGGGAATAGACCTTCCCAATGAGAAAGGTGGGCTGATGCCTTCTGTTGAATTTTATGACCGCGCCTACCGCAATCGTCCATGGAAGTTTTCCAATATTTATTCAATCGCAATCGGTGAAGGTGAAAATCTGGTAGCGCCCGTTCAGATGGCTAATTTTGCGGCAACAGTTGCAAATCGTGGTTATTACTACACACCTCATCTGATTAAGTCAGTAGGCAACACAGGTGAGCCTTTACCACAATATAAAGTCAGACATCAGGTGGCCATTGACTCCGCTAATTTCCGGATTGCCGTTGATGCCATGCAGAATGTGGTTGCCGCAGGAACTGCTACCCGTTCAAACCTCCGCGATATTGTGGTGTGCGGAAAAACCGGAAGCGTTCAGAATGATCCTTTGCCGGAGCATTCTGTTTTCATTGCATTCGCGCCAAAAGATAATCCCAAAATTGCCATCTCTGTTTATGTTGAATATTCAGGAATGGGCGGTAGGGCAGCAGCCTCTATTGCAGGTTTGATGATTGAAAAATATCTTAAAGGAAAAACAGACAGGCCGTATATTGAGGAGTATGTACTAAAAGGAGATTTTCTGGATTGAGAAAGGAAGAATCCATAGTGAACGGAATTGACTGGGTCAGTGTAGTGATCTACGCTACACTCGTATTACTTGGCTGGGGCAATGTTTTTGCATCTGTATATGATGAATCCGTGAATCAGAATTTATGGGATCTCAAAATCAATTCAGGTCGTCAGATGATGTTCATAGGAATTTCAATAATTTTCATCATCGGAATTCTGGCCGTGGACATGCGGTTCTTTGAAGCAATCGCCTATCTGGTTTATGGTCTTATTTTATTTCTTGTCTTGCTGGTTCCCTTTATCGGCAAAGAAGTGGGTGGGAATAAAGCATGGATCGGCATCGGCAGCTTTGGTGTACAACCTTCCGAATTTGCAAAGTTTGCCACGGCATTGGCAATTGCTAAATTCATATCTGTTCCGACTTTCCGTATTGATAATCTGCGAAATCAAGCCATTATCTTTTTGATGATACTGTTGCCAATGGGGTTAATTTTAATTCAGAAAGACTGGGGAACAGCACTTGTATTCAGCACTTTTATTCTGGTATTTTACCGCGAGGGCATGTCGCCGGTACTCTTGATAACCGGTGTGGCTGCAGCTGTTATTTTTCTGCTTACTCTTCTGGTGCCGCAGCAACTCTGGCTTCACAGCGGCGTTGCGGTCATCTTTGCTGCGCTCATCCTAACCGGCAGAAAAAAATGGAAAAGAATTCTTTCACTCTCTTTTGCAGCACTTGTGATAATGGGATTGATTGAAAGCGCCGACTATGTACTGACCAAAGTATTGAAGCCCCATCATCAGAACCGCATCAAAGCTTTAATTAATCCGGATGCCGATCCGCTCGGATACGGATGGAATGTAACACAGTCAAAGATAGCCATCGGCAGCGGCGGCTTTTTTGGCAAGGGATTTCTGAAAGGCACGCAGACTAAATTTGATTTTGTTCCTGAACAGGACACTGATTTTATTTTCTGTACTATCGGCGAAGAACACGGATGGGTTGGCAGTCTGCTGATTATTGGTTTATTCTGCGGATTGTTTCTACGTTTGCTTTATCTGGCTGAGCGACAGAAAAGCCGGTTTGCAAGAGTTTATTTCTACAGCACAGTCTGTATACTGTTTTTTCATTTTTCAGTTAACATCGGAATGACTATTGGCTTATTTCCTGTCATTGGTATTCCTTTACCCTTCTTCAGTTATGGAGGATCCTCGCTGATGGGTTTTACGATTTTACTTTTTATTGCTCTTAAACTGGATGCACATCGCGGACAGTTGCTGCAGCGCGTCTGACTTTATTTCCGGGTAATATTTAAAGCCGGGCAAAATGAGTCAGATAAATCGTCTTTCTAAAATAGAGATAAATTCCTGAAACTCCTCGGATGTTCTGTCCCACTCAGGATAGTCCATATCAATGAAACGGATGACCTGCTGCATATTGTCCATCATGTCAAGTCGTTCTATGGCCTGACCGAACAAATCAAAGTCTCCGTTGAACAACAGTTTTGTGAACATGAACTTCTGATTGATGCTCAGACTTTCTTTAAGGCTATTGATTTTCCGTTTCTGAAAATTATCAGCGAGCGTTGGCCTGGACTCTTTCGACAGCTCGTCATACAAACTGGTTTGTGTTGCAGGAGCAGGCTGAACTTTTTTTACTGTATTGGCCTTTGCCGGTGGAAGAACCGGCGGCGGCTCAGGTTTATTCTGCACCTTAGGAGCTTCGAGCAAATCCGGGAGCGCTACCGGTTTTATTTTTGAAAATATTCTCAGGTGCGTTTCAGGATCTTCCGGTGAAAATCCCTCCTCTTCAAGCACAGCATCCAGAAGGCCAAATGCCTCGCGGCCTGTTAGAGAAGTTGTAATGGAGGGTCCGGCTGAGGCCCTGGAAACCAGTTTTTCAAGTGGCGCCTTGTTGATCCTTAAGTACCGGACAAGATTTTTAAGTTCCGTAACAGAGACCTTGCCTTTCCCTCCTGTATCCAGTGCATCTGCGTAATAATCATAAGGCGAAAGAATCAGTGATAATGTGTCTGCAGTTGCCGTTTCAAGAAAAGGGCTCAGATTTTCTCTGTTGACGGAAATATGTTTTGATAGCAGGTTTGCAAAATGCCCGAAAGCCTCCTTCACCTCCTGATGCTCGTAATCAAAATAAGGACTCTTCAGTCGGGAGGTCTCATTTTGCCATTTTACCATCAATGAATGGATGACCAGCAGGTTGACCTGCACGATGGGTGTTAGCTCCAGGATTTCCTTTCCTGAAATCTGGTCTTTTTTGCTAAAAAAAGAGTCCAGCACACTCTCAGTGAATGAGGCTGCATATTGCTCTAATTTCTTTATTGAAACCTTTTGATCCATAGCAATGAACAGACAAAGATAACGATCAGGGCATATAATCCGCCGGCTTCCGTAAATTGCGCAGATGTTTGAAGAACCAAGGTTTTACAGTGAGCATCCGCTGCCCCGGGCGGGTTGGATTGAGGTCATTTGCGGTTGTATGTTTTCAGGTAAAACCGAGGAGTTGATCCGCAGATTGAACCGGGCGCTGATTGCAAAGCAGAAAGTCGAAATTTTTAAGCCTGCCGTTGACAGGCGGTACCACGAATCAGATATTGTTTCACATGCTGAACGTTCCATACGTTCCACCCCTGTTCAGTTTGCCGGTGACATTTTATTACTTGCCGGTGACTGCGATGTTGTTGGTATAGATGAGGCACAGTTTTTTGATGAAGAGATAGTGAAAATCTGTAATCAGCTTGCCAACTCGGGTAAACGCGTAATTGTAGCCGGACTGGATATGGATTTTGAGGGTAATCCTTTTGGCCCGATGCCCAATCTGCTCGCAGTGGCAGAATATGTCACCAAGGTTCATGCCATCTGTGCCCAGACCGGAGAGCCGGCATCTTTTTCATTCCGATTAACTGATAAGGAGGGAAGGGTACTGATTGGTGAGCGCGAAGCGTATGAAGCCCGCAGTCGTTCTGCTTTTCTGGAGGGGATGAAACAGCGAAAAAAGGAAAAATAACTTTATTTCTAATTTTCAATATGAGTGAAATCCGCCTTACTCAATATTCTCATGGTGCAGGTTGTGGTTGTAAAATCGCACCCTCAGTTCTTGAAACGATGCTGCACTCGGAACTGCCCAAAGATCTTTTTCCGTCACTGCTGGTAGGAAATGAGACCAAAGATGATGCAGCAGTTTATGATATCGGTAATGGTCAGTGTATTGTCAGCACCACTGATTTTTTTATGCCAATTGTTGACAATCCACGCCGGTTTGGTTCCATAGCTTCAGTGAATGCTGTCAGCGATATATATGCCATGGGTGGTGTGCCACTGATGGCTATTGCGATTCTCGGGTGGCCGGTAAACAAACTTTCCGCAGAAGTTGCACGCGAAGTTTTGGAGGGAAGCAGGGAGGTATGCCGCGAGGCCGGGATCCCGCTTGCAGGTGGTCACAGCATTGACAGCCCAGAACCAATTTTCGGACTGGCTGTTACCGGAATGGTTTCAAAAGAAAATCTTAAACGCAATGACACTGCCAGGGTTAGATCAAAACTATACCTCACCAAACCACTTGGTGTTGGCATAATAACAACAGCACAGAAGAAAGGAATTGTTGAAGAAGCTCATATTGCTGCTGCGGTGAAATCCATGAGCACCTTGAATAAGCCGGGTGCAAAATTTGGTGCGCTACAATATGTAAGCGCAATGACTGATGTGACCGGCTTTGGTCTGTTGGGTCACCTCACGGAAATTTGCGAGGGTAGCGGTGTTTCGGCAGAGATTGTTTTTAATGATATTCCCAAGTTTGACTTTCTTGATAAGTATCTGGATCAAAAGTCAACTCCCGGAGGCACTCAGCGCAACTGGGACAGCTACGGACATAAAATCAGCGGAACCGATGACCGGATGAAAAGTATTCTTGCTGACCCTCAGACCAGCGGCGGCTTGCTGGTATGTGTGGATGAGGACCATACGGCTGAATTTGAATCTTTCTCAGGGTCGCTCGGACTTTCCCTGAAGCCTTTTGGAAGGCTTGTGCCTGAAGCAGAGCAGACCATTAAGGTTTTGTAAATATTTATCCGGATTTTTTCATTTTAACTCCATTAAAATGGAGTGTTTTTTATTTGTTCTGTATTAAGGTCAGCCTTTTGTCGTTGTGCTTTAATAATTGCTTATGAGACAAATAGTAACGGCTCTATTTATGGTTTTTATGGTCTTCCTTGTCCAGGCGCAGCCCGGCCGGGAAAAAGCCCGCCAGATCCTTCAAAAACATGCAGCGACAGAATATGAAATCCTGATAAGGTACGAGTCACTGCCTGAAAAACTTAGCCGACCCACTAAAAACGGAGGAACTATCACTTCCACTGCCGGAAATGATATTTTCATGTATGTAAATTTTGCAACGGAATCTTCCTTACTGGCATCGTTGGATGTTAATATTCATGAACTGAATCATGCGCTGACAAATGCATGGTTCTGGGAGTGGGCCCGTATTAATAGAATTACTGCAGGAACAAATTTTAACTACTACTTTTATATAAAACCCGGTACTGAGTTTGCAATAGACACTGAGTTGAATCTTTTCCCCTCCGGTGTTTTAAAAGATGTCATACCTCCACATCTTAAAACCTTCAGGTTCGATACCTACATCGCCGGAAATACTTCCACCCAGGGGCATGGCCTGCTTGGTTTGTTGGATGAGTTCAACTCCTATCTCCATGGATTTAAAACCTCCTTGCTTTTGAGAGATGCGTTCCTTTCTTCAGCTGATCAACTTAAAGGAAGGAATTACACAGACTGGCTTATGGGCGCCGGCACTTCAATGGAAGCCTATTACGAATTCAGATTTTTTATTCTGGAGTATCTCCTTTATGCACGGGGCCAGCACACAGAACTTTATAAAAACATCAAAAATGAAGCTTGGGTTGGAAAGGTATTTAACGCAATATCAGAAGAATACTACGAGTATATTAAAAGCTGGCAATATGAAGTGACAGAAGGATATATCACCTATGCAAATAAAAACAACATTGCTACCCGGTCAATTCCCGGAACTAAAATTATGTTCGGCAGCTCCGAAAGCTATTCAGGATTTATAGTCCGCATGGAAGATTATTATCGATTGTTTGATGTCTTGGAATCCGGACGCTATAATATTTTGTATTCTGAACTTGGTATAAAACCATTCCGGGAGACCTGTTTCGGAAAGTAATCAAATTTTACATCATTAAATTATGATTTCAGATACATTGCGCCGTCAGCGATTCATTGCTGATCAGTTCCGCTCAGGAGATATCCGGAGAATAGATGCGGTTCTTCAGGATCTGGTACAAAATCCTGATCCTGAAATAATTTCACATTTACTTTCCGGAGCCTATGTGGATATCACAGGAGTTTTATGGGTGCCGCCTGATTTTGTAGTTAACAGGTCAAAACAGC
>JBMTCO010000020.1:0-28362 GCA_049430945.1 Cyclobacteriaceae bacterium | reverse complement strand
CTGCTACGGTGGCAGGACTTACTGCCGCAGGAATTGTTGCACCTTTACTCGCATCGCACCCTGAGACGGATCCAAATCTGATGGTTCTGGCTGTTGGTGCAGGCAGTCTGATGTTTTCACATTTGAATGATGCGGGGTTCTGGTTGTTTAAAGAATATTTTAACCTGAGTATAAAGGAAACGATCAGGTCTTGGTCGTTAATGGAAACCATCGTTGCAGTATGCGGAATCTCCGGAGCCCTGTTACTTCAATGGTTGTTAAGAATTTTCTGAAATAAAATCAATTCATATGTCTGCCGATAAGAATTTTGAAAAATTGAATCTGACTTTGCCTCCTGCTCCAAAGCCTCTGGGAGTTTACAAGCCGTTTTTAATAGTTGGCAATTTTGTTTATGTGTCAGGTCATGGCACAATCAAGGAAGATGGCTCACTGATGATTGGAAAAGTTGGCTCTGATTTCACTGCCGATGAGGGAAAGCTGGCAGCGAGACAGGTGGGGCTGGCCATTCTGGCTACGCTGAAAAAAAATCTTGGGAGCCTGGACCGCATTAAGCGAGTGGTAAAAACACTCGGGATGGTAAATGCAGTGCCCGAATTTGAACGTCATCCATATATAATCAATGGGTGCAGTGAACTTTTTGCACATGTATGGGGCGAGGAAAATGGTATTGGTGTAAGAAGTGCTGTCGGTATGGGCTCACTCCCTGATAATATTCCTGTTGAAATTGAAGCAATGTTTGAACTGGCATGAGCTGGTGGACCATCAATAACCGGGAGCAAATTGATACCCCTGCCCTGGTAATTTATCCGGAAAGGGTTAAGGAAAATATCCGGATTCTGAAATCCATGGCGAAGGAACTGGAACAGTTACGTCCTCACATTAAAACCAACAAATCACCTGAGGCCTGTAATATGTTGCTGGAAGCCGGGATAAGAAAATTCAAATGCGCCACAATTGCTGAAGCTGAAATGCTGGCCGGCATCAACGCACCGGATGTGTTGCTGGCCTACCAGCCAACCGGGCCGAAAGTAATCCGCCTGGCAGAACTGATAAAAAAGTTTCCGGCAACAACATTCAGTTGCCTGACCGATAACATGGAATCGGCAGCATATATCGGTCGTATAATGACTGAGGCCAATCTCACAATCAGGGTCTTTGTTGATTTGAACGTTGGCATGAATCGTACCGGGATTACCCCTGAGCAAGCATTCGGATTATTTCAATATTGTCTCAGCGTTACGGGTATTGAGCCGGCCGGTCTTCATGCATATGACGGGCATCTTCGGGATGAGGTCTTATCTCTGAGAAAAGAAAAATGTGATACTGCATTCCGGCAGGTTGAACACCTGAGAGATAAAATAAAAAATGTTTTAAAAATAAATCCGATAATCATTGCCGGCGGCTCCCCTACTTTCCCCATCCATATCAAAAGAGAGAATGTTGAATGCAGTCCCGGAACTTTTATTTACTGGGATTCAGGTTATGGCTCCATATTAAAAGAGCAACCTTTTTTATTCTCCGCACTCGTTTTAACAAGGATTATCTCCAAACCTTCTGAAGGGTTGTTATGTCTGGACCTCGGTCATAAATCCATTGCATCTGAAAATCCAATGGACAAACGTGTTACATTTTTAAATGGAACGGACCTGATTCCGGTAAGCCAAAGCGAAGAGCATCTGGTTGTCAGAACAAATAGTTGGAATGAATACCAAATCGGTGATTTAATTTACGGATTACCATACCATGTGTGTCCAACCATTGCGTTGTATGATTATGCCTGGATTGTCACAGATGGAAAAACATCAGCAATCTGGAGTGCTGTTGCCAGAAATCGAAAACTATCGGTCTGAAATCCTTTTAATTACTTAAGCGGGATGAGTCTTAAAATGCTACCCGGTCCTTCGGTTGCAACCCATATAATACCATCAGGATCCTGAGCCACGCACCGAACCCTCCCTGCTTTTACCAGCAGCCGCTCTTCATCTATATATTTATTTCCTTCCATCTCTACCCGTGCGACGTGCATCTGTGCAAGTGCACCAACCAGGTAATTTCCTTTCCACCTTGGATAAAGATTGCCCTCTACCTTCATCAATCCGCAGGTTGCAATACTCGGTTTCCAAAATCGAACAGGCTGTTCCATACCCTCCTTTGAAGTAAGGTCAGAAATAATGGTAGAGTCGTAATTAATTCCATAAGTAATAACCGGCCAACCATAATTTTTTCCTTGCTCAACAAGGTTAAGTTCATCGCCTCCCATAGGTCCGTGCTCAGTATCCAAAAGCTGTCCTGATTCAGAATCAAAAAGCAAACCCTGAGGGTTGCGATGGCCATAACTCCATATTTCAGGTAAAGCTCCCCTGGTATTGATAAACGGATTATCGGCAGGAACAGTGCCATCTTCATTAAGCCTGATAATCTTTCCAAAATGATTTGTAAGTGTTTGGGCACTGTCGCGTGCACCGCGCTCGCCGGATGCAATAAATAAA
This sequence comes from Cyclobacteriaceae bacterium, assembly GCA_049430945.1. GTDB lineage: Bacteria > Bacteroidota > Bacteroidia > Cytophagales > Cyclobacteriaceae > ELB16-189. The sequence continues at coordinate 25,873 of JBMTCO010000020.1, read as the reverse complement.
TGACCTGCACCATCGAATGCAATCCGGCTTCCGTAATGATAATCAGAATTATACCATGGCTTTGCTATAAATAATTCAGAAAGATCAACCAATCTGTTTCCATCAATTCTTGCTCGGGCCAGAGTTGTGGCGCTTGTTGTGTCAGCCCCCGGTTTGGAATAAGTCAGATAAATCCAGCCGTTTGAAGCGTAATCCGGGTGAAGCTGAATATCTAATAATCCTCCCTGTCCCTGTGCAAATACAGGCGGAACTCCTTCCAGAGGCTCTGCCTGCATCTTACCTTTATTTATTACACGAATGCTGCCTGAACGTTCAGTAATTAAAACTCTTCCATCAGGCAGGAAGGCCATACCCCAAGGGTTTACCACATCAACAGAAACTGTATCAAGGCCGAACTTTTGCTTCTGCGACTCAATTTCAGGACCATTAAAATCAGGTTTGCAGCCGATTAATAATGAGGAAAAAAACCCAAGGGTTAGAAAGAGGAAAATACTATTTTTCATTTTTGAAAATTTTCAGGTTGCAAATCAAGTAATAAAATAAATGAGTGCCAAGATGGATAATAAGACGCTTACCTTTTTATGAATCAGGAAAGAGAAAAAATAAGGTTATTTCAGCTGGCACAGGATATTCAAAATACCCTAAAGAATCGTTATGAGAACAGGGAAATCCGTATAACCGCTCAGGTCACGGATATCAAAAAGCAGGTGTCACTGCGCCGTTGTTATCTGAAATTCATTGAAAAACAGGGGAATGATATTCTCGCAGACATCCGTGGTGTTTTCTGGGCGGATAGTTACGCAGAAATTGAAAAGTTTGAAAAAATCACGGGGAAACCTTTTTCAGATGGTCTGGAAATAACCTGCGTGGTAAATGTGAAATTTCATCCAAGGTTCGGACTTAGTCTTGAGGTCCGGGAGATTGAAGTTGCATATGCACTGGGAAGTCTGGAATTAGAAAGACAACAGACACTTGACCGGCTTATAGCAACATTTCCTGACTCAATCCGGTTGATTGATGGAGAATACATTACCTATAATAAATCATTATCCTTGCCAGAAGTCATTCAGAAAATTGCTCTGATAACCGCAGCAAATTCAGACGGACAGCGTGACTTTGCTCAGGAGCTGAGAGGAAATAAATACGGATACGCTTTTGAGGTCATTGAGTACCTGACTCAGATTCAGGGTGATCAGGCACACCTGATGATTCTGGAAAAACTTGATTTGATTTTACAATCCCGGGAAAAGCCTGATATCGTTGCAATCGTTCGGGGTGGCGGTTCACAGACTGACTTCAAACCATTTGATCAGTTTGAACTTGCAGCCAGGGTTGCCCATTTTCCAATTCCTGTATTCACAGGCATCGGGCACGACCGCAACACCAGCATAACAGATCTCATGGCGCGGCAGGAAAAAACACCGACTAAAGTCGCAGCAAGAATTACAGACCATAACTATGAATGGGAAACAAATCTGATGTTGCTGAAAGAGCGATTCTTTTTATCTATTGCCGATATGATCAGAAGTGCTGCAGAAGAAATGAAAGGCATCAATCGCGTAATCAGAGCAGCAAGTCCCGAAACTGTACTTAAAAGAGGGTTTACCATTATCCGAAAGGAAGGAAAAATCATTTCAGACCCGGCTGATATTGATACGGGTGACAAAATTACTTTCAGTTTAAAGACTTCAGAATTTAAAGGTCTGATTACAGGTAAAGAAAATCTTTAAAAAGACAAACTATGGCAAAACAAAATACCAAAACCTTTCAGGAAGCATTTGATTCATTAAGAAAGCTTGTTGATGAAATCGAGCAGGATCAGATTTCCCTGGATCAGCTTACTGAAAAGGTGGAGCAGGCAAAAATGTTGTCTGATTTTTGTTCAAAGAAATTAAGAGGCATTGAGGATGAAGTCAGAAAAAAATCAGGTGACGACTGGCCTGAGGTGTAGAGAACTCAGAGTGTTGCCTGTACTTTCTTACCTATCGCAGCGTGAGCTGCTGCCATGCGGGCCAACGGTACCCGCAGTGCAGAACAGGAAACATAGTTCAACCCGATCTGGTAGCAGAATTCAATTGCAGCAGGCTGCCCGCCGTGCTCACCACATATTCCGATTTTTAAATCCGGTTTCACTTGCCTTCCGGTACTGGCCGCCATCTTCATCAATTTTCCTACTCCTCTTATATCCAGTTTTTCAAACGGATTGTCCTGAAGTATCCCGCTGATTAGATAGGCAGGAAGGAATTTATTTTCTGCATCCTCCCTGGAAAAAGAAAAAGTAGCCTGAGTGAGATCATTGGTTCCGAATGAGAAGAAATCACAGGACTTTGCGAGATCTCCGGCCTCCAGGCATGCCCTGACAACTTCAATCATTGTACCAAAACGATACAAAGGCTTAACACCTTTTTCTTTTTTAAATCGGTCAGCGATGGCTTCTGTATGTTTTTTAATATTTTCAAGTTCTTCCGGAATTGAAACCTGGGGAACCATAATTTCAGGATTTACCTGAATGCCGGCCTTCCGGCATTCAACTGCAGCTTCCATGATGGCTGAGATCTGCATCTCATAAATATCAGGCCTGGTGATGCCCAGTCTTACCCCTCTGTGTCCCAGCATCGGATTTATTTCTTTGAGTTCATGTGCCTTTTGAAGCATCTTTTGTTTTTTCAAAATCATTTCTTCAGCACTCGATTCACCCTCCGGACTAAAAGGAATACCGGGCCGGGCCTGAATCTCAGAAGGATTCAGAGCGTCGGCAAATAGCGTGTTGACCCCCCTGATGAGATGGCTTAATTCCTGCAGACTTTTAATTTCATCAGTAAGCCGTGTTTCAGAAGGAAGAAATTCATGTATGGGGGGATCAAGTAACCGGATGGTCACGGGCCGTGGGGACATCACTTTAAAGATTTTAATAAAATCGTCTTTCTGCATCTGATGCAGTTTTGCAAGTGCGGTTTCCCTGTCTTCATTTTTATCCGCAAGAATCATATCTATCACAACCGGAAGACGGTCAGAGGCATTGAACATTCTTTCAGTTCGGCACAAACCAATTCCCATAGCACCAAACTCAACGGCTCTGGCAGCATCTTCAGGTGTGTCGGCATTTGCAAAAACCTTTAACCCTGCAACTTCATCCGACCATCCAAGAATTGTGCTTAATTCCCTGCTGAATTTTGGTTCAATCATTTTAAGTGCCCCCATGTAAATATTTCCATCTGAACCATCAATAGTTAAAAAGTCTCCCTCCCGGATTATAAACTCTCCGGCAAATGCCTGACGAAGGCTCAGGTCAATACGAACGGAGCCTGCGCCGGCTACGCAAGGTTTACCCATTCCTCTTGCTACAACAGCGGCATGAGAAGTTTTGCCACCGCGACTTGTCAAAATACCGCGGGCAGCAAAAAATCCATGAATATCTTCGGGGCGGGTTTCTTCGCGAACCAGAATAACAGCTTCACCCGCACGGTTCATAACCTCCGCACGATCAGCATCAAATACAACCTTGCCGGTTGCCGCACCCGGAGAGGCAGGAAGACCTGACGCAACAGGTATTAATATTTGTGTCGGGTCAATCATCGGATGCAGAAGCTGCTCCAGAATTTCCGGTTTTATTCTGAGCAGTGCTTGTTCCTTCGTAAGCAAACCTTCCTGAACCATTTCAACAGAGGTACGGACGAGCGCAGTAGCGTTCATTTTTCCATTCCGTGTTTGAAGACAATAAAGCACACCTCTTTCGATAGTATATTCGTAGTCCTGCACTTCTCTGAAATGCAGTTCAAGTTTTCGGTTCAGTTCCAAAAGTTGTTTATACTGCTCCGGCATATCTTTTTTCAAACCTGATACAGGCCTTGGCGTTCTGATGCCTGCCACAACATCTTCGCCCTGAGCATTGATAAGATATTCCCCGTAGATTACCCGCTCCCCTGTCCCGGGGTCTCGTGTGAATCCAACACCGGTGGCACTGTCGGGACCCATATTTCCAAAGACCATCGTCACGATATTGACTGCAGTGCCATTTGCCATTTCAGGAGTTATCCTGAATTCCTTACGGTAATCAACTGCCCGCTTACCCATCCATGAATTAAAGACCGCACGAATTGCGATTTCAAGCTGGCTGTTTGCATCTGCAGGAAAAGGTTCGCCGGTTTCCTGCTGAACAATTTTTAAAAAATCCTCACATAATGATTTAAGCTCTGCAGAATCAAGGGAAGACTCTGATTTAAAACCGGCATCATGAAGTTTGCGCTCCATGGCCCCGGTGAATTTTTCATCTGAAATCCCAAGCGCAATTTTTCCAAATAACTGAATCAATCTACGAAAAGCATCATAAGCGAAACGCTCATTACCGGTTTGCCGAATTAAGCCGGGAACCGTGACTTCACTAAGACCGAGATTAAGAATGGTATCCATCATTCCGGGCATAGAAAGTGCTGAACCGGATCTGACAGAAACAAGTAAAGGGTTTTCAGGATCACCAAATTTTTTCCCAGTTATCTGCTCAAGTCTGGATATTTCCGACTTCACCTGATCTGTAAGCCCTTCAGGAAGTTTTTTATCCGGACTCGTCAGGTATGTAAGACAAGCTTCCGTGGTGATCACAAATCCGGGCGGAACTTTTAGGCCCATTCTTGTCATCGCACACAGATTGGCGCCCTTCCCCCCAAGCAACTGCTTAGCTGAAGGGTCTCCCTTTTCAAATGAATAAACAAAAGTCTTTTTGAATGAACTTTTTTTATCAGGCTTACCGGCTTCCGGAATAATAGTTTCAATCAACATGGCAAATTAATTTACTGACCTGAAATTGACTCAGTACCGGGAGGAATCTCATGACTTAAATCAGAGCGGACCCTAATTATTTTTCAGGGCCATGCAATCGGCGCGGAAATATCAAAACAGGGATCTCAGAAAATCTGATTAGCTTCTCAGCAAGGGATGAGCCTGAAAAGAGTCCTGGAAATCCTTGTTTCTCAAGACAAATAGCAATAAGATCCGAAGGAGAGATTTTCAGGAATTCCATAACTGCTGTATAGTCGTCATTAGTCTCGGCAATCGAAAAAACCGGCTTTTGAAAGTGAAAGAAAGATTCATATTTCTTCATTAATTCCCCTGCCTGGTCCTTGTCAATGAGATGATAAAGCTGATTGAGAAATAAAAATTTAACCTCAGAATTAAAAACTCCCGCAAAAGAATCAAGGCCGGACATAACTGTAGAGAGGTTTTCGCGGAATTCGGATGCAAATAAGATTGTAGGGAAAGAAATATCTCCATCGTTAAGTGATTTTATAACAAGTACAGGGACATCAGAATATTTCACAACATGCTTTGTAGTGGACCCGACCAGCAGGTGTTTTATACCGGATTGTCCATGTGAACCCATTACAATAAAATCAATACTATAGGGCTTTATAAATTCTTCAATTGAATCCAGGCCCTGATCTTGAATAAAGATTGTATGCACCTTTAATCCAAGCCTTTCGGTTTCATCTGCAAGCCTGAACAATCTGTTTCGGCTTGTTCTGATATGTTCATCCTCAGAATTTCCGTTCACAGCAACAGCATTCATCACATATTCCAGATGAAGTAGAAAAAGCTCGGCACCTGTTTTTAATGCAAGTCCTGTTGCCACTTTTAATGCATCATTGGCAAAATCAGAGAAGTCGGTAGGGACAAGAATTTTTTTCATCCTGATAAAGCCTGAACGAAATTTATTGATGCTGTGAAAGTGGCTCATTATCAAACCTCATCATATTAACCGGATCATAAAGTCAGATGATTTTAATCAAAAGTATGTATCCTGACCTGCATCAACGGGCTCGATATATTTTGTAAAATTGCCTGATAAATATCAGCCCTATGACAAAATCTGAGATAAAGTTTCTTGAAGGCCCGCAATCAAGATGGCTTGAGTTCACCTTCACCTTAAAGACATTACTGGATTTTATCAGGGGATTCAGAGCATTGCATTTTGCAGGACCATGTGTAACCATTTTTGGATCGGCAAGATTCAAGGAGGATCATCCTAATTACATAAAGGCAAGAGAAATGGGAGCGGAAATGGCAAAGCTTGGATTTACTGTGATGACAGGTGGTGGCCCGGGCATTATGGAAGCAGCAAACAGGGGCGCAAAAGATGTGGGAGGAAAATCCATTGGTTGCAATATCATTTTACCGATGGAACAGTATGCCAATCCATACCTGGACAGCTGGGTCAACATCCGTTACTTTTTTGTAAGAAAGACTTTACTGATAAAATATTCCTATGCATTTATTGTGATGCCCGGAGGGTTCGGTACAATGGATGAATATTTTGAGGCACTTACTTTAATTCAGACAGGAAAAATTAACCGGTTTCCGGTTGTTCTTTTTGACAAGGATTTTCACAACTCATTAATGGGGCATATGCAAAAAATGAAAGAGGAAAAAACAATCTCTGAAAATGATCTGAGTTTGTTTTTATATACCGACTCCGTAAAGGAAGCAGTTAAATTCATCAGAGAAAAAGCGATTCAGGAGTTCGGACTCACCTACAGAAAGCCAAGACCCAATCCATTCCTGTTTGAGCGCATTTTTAATATCCGATAACCTCAAGCTGAATGAATCAAAACAGAGAAGTAATCTTTATTGCTGATTTTCATCTGGACCTCTCTATGAATGCCATGGAGTGGAACCGGGATCTGAAAATGCCTGTTCAGGAAATCCGGAATCGTGAAAAGGGTAAAACAGACCTGCCTGATCGTAGCAACGGGGTTGTTAATTTTGAGGAATTGCGTAAGGGTAATATCGGTCTGATTGTCGCCACTCAGATTGCAAGATATGTTGCACCCGGTAATCCACTGCCCGGCTGGCATTCACCGCATCAGGCCTGGGCACACACACAGGCACAACTTGCATGGTACAGAGAAATGGAAGCATGCGGTGAGTTGATGCAGATTCGAAATCTTACTGAGCTTGAATTACACCTGGAGCAATGGAACGGCGGAAACACAAAATCAATCGGATACATTCTTTCACTTGAGGGTGCTGACTCCCTGATCGATGTATCGTATGTCGAAAGGGCCTGGAAATATGGCCTCCGAGCCATTGGTCCCGCACATTATGGCCCGGGAAGATATGCGCAAGGCACCAATGCATCAGGAGGAATAGGAAACAATGGGAAGGAGCTGCTGAAAGAAATGGAGCGATTCAATATCATTCTGGATGTGACACATTTATGCGACGAAAGCTTCAGAGAGGCACTTGATTATTTCAATGGTCCTGTATGGGCCAGCCACCATAACTGCCGAAGTATTGTCAATCATAACCGTCAGCTATCTGACGAACAGATCAAAGAACTTATACAAAGAAATGCAGTGATAGGTGCTGTCATGGATGCGTGGATGATGGTCCCGGGATGGCAAAAAGGTGTCAGTACTCCTGAAGAAATGAACTGCACCCTGGAAAAATCAATAGACCATATCGATCATATTTGTCAGATTGCCGGAAATTCAATGCATGTTGCCATAGGCTCTGATCTGGATGGAGGATTCGGTAAAGAACAATGTCCTGCCGATATTGATACCATTGCTGACCTTCAGAAATTTCCTCATCTCCTTAAACAAAGAGGTTACACCGATTCAGATATAACAAATATCACAAGCGAAAACTGGATCAGGTTTTTAAGAAAAGTCTGGAATTAATTGCTCATGATTATCCTCAGGGTAAAAAAACCTGAGATGATCTGAAATTTCATTTTATTACCGACAAAGGTTTTCATAATTTTCAGAATTGAAAATGAAAAAATTCCTGACCGGAGTACTGCTGATTTTTTCACTCACGGCATTTTCGTCGGATTCAATACGCTATTACAAGTTCATTCGAAGTGATCTTAATTATTTTCAATTTCATGATTCCTCCGCCATTAGGAACCTGGTGAACGTCTGGAAAAATGACAGGAACTTCGTTGTAGCACACATCGGAGACTCCCATGTTCAGCCTGACATTATAACATCTGAACTCCGGAAGTCTGTTCAGCTCATTAAAGGAAACGGAGGAAGGGGAATGGTCTTTCCTTACGCAGCTGCAAGGACACATTCGGCATACGATTATTTTACCAGATATACCGGCCAGTGGCAATACGCTCGCAATACAGACCCAAGTCCACGATTACCTTTGGGCATCACCGGTGTGACAATTCGGTCAACCACACCGGGATCAACATTCAATATTTCATTCAGAGATGGCCTTCCTGCTAATAATCGTAAAATGCGTATCTATTGCAGAAGGTCTGAATCCAGTTTTGATTTGTCCATACAGTCCGGCCAGGATATAATTCCGGTAAAAATTTTCAATGGAACAGATGAAACAGGTCCCGTAGAGATTTTATTGCCTTCAGCTGAAGGGAAATTTAACTTCAGTTTAATTCAGAATGAAAGCGGACAAACGGAATTTGAATTATACGGTATCTCCATTGAAGCAGATGATAATGAAGGCGCAGTGGTTCATTCACTGGGTGTAAGCGGCGCGCCTTACACTGGCATTTTAAGAGAGGCGCTACTGGAGGACCATTTAAAATCCATGAACCCTGACCTTGTTATTATTGATCTTGGGACCAATGACTACATACCCGGAAACCGGATTGCACCTGACCTTGAAATAAAAATTAGGGATATAATCCGAAAAATAAGAAGAGCGACACCATCGACAACAGTTTTACTTACCACTACCCAGGATATGTACCGCAAAGGAGTGAACATGTCTGCAGGCAGAAGTTTATCACTTCTTATCCGCGAAATTGCCAAAAAAGAAAGTTGTCTTTATTTTGACTGGTACTGGATTTCAGGAGGTCCGGCAACCATGAAACAGTGGGTATCTTATGGACTGGCGCAACGGGATCATATACACCTCACAGGGGCCGGTTATAAGTTAAAAGGCCGCTTACTCGCGGGCGCACTGGAAAATACCCTTACCCGTCTCAGAGAGGAACCAACTTTAAAATCCCTTATTTTACATGAAGATTCTGCTCCGCTTCCCTACCAGACAAAACGAGACAGCCTGAGAAAAATTCCTGAACCAACATCTGGTTATTACAGGCCTGCTTCAGGAGCAGCGCCCTCAGGAAAACTTGTTTCACATACAATCCGTTTGGGCGAAACATTAGGTGGTATTGCAGAAAAATACGGTGTATCAGTTGCCTCTATCAGGGAGTTAAACGGTATTTATGGTTCTAAAATCATTGCCGGGAAATCAATTAAAATTATCGTAAAGAATAGCGTAATTTCAAAAGCAACTGCCGGACAAAGCCCCTCGGTATCCGCTAATCCCGCGAAACAAAAAAATACCATCCGACATCTGATCACCTCCGGAGAAACGCTTATCAGTATCGCTGAAAAATATAAAGTCAGCGTTGAAGAAATAAAGCGCGTTAACGGACTTTTAAACAGCCGGATTGTCGCCGGAAAGACACTTGTAATCCCTGTAACCGATCCTTCTGAAACCGGAAGTAAATCCTGACAATATGTTCCGGTCAGCATTCATGATTTTTATTTCAATTACAGCAGCTTCGGCACAGCCGAATCCTGTTCATAATCTTGAATTCAGCAAATTACCCGCCGTATGGGATGAATCCCTTCCAATGGGAAACGGGATGCTGGGTGCAATGCTGTGGCATAAAGGTTCAAATGTTCGAATGGCACTTGACAGGGCTGACCTTTGGGATGAAAGAAGTGTCGTGGATTTTTCAGTCCTCAATTTTAAATGGGTTCGTGAGCAAGTCCTAAATAGCAATTACAAGGCCGTTCAGCAATACGGGGATGTACCATATGAAGAAATTCCATGGCCCACCAAAATACCGGGAGCAGCCCTTGAGTTTAACATGGGTCGCGATGCCGTGAGTGAGCTGGACCTTCAGACTGCTACGGCCACTGCCAGATGGCGAAACGGAACATTATTAAAAACATATGTCCACGCAACGGAGCCGGCAGGTATTTTTGAATTTCACAGGGCACCGGAAAACCTCGTACCTGTTCTTGTCCCACCGGTTTACAGAGGAAGTGATTCGCTTAAAACTGCAAACTCTGTGGAAGGTCAAAGCCTGGAGCGACTAGGATACCCGCAGGGAACATTAATAAATCATCCGGATGGAATAACTTTTGAACAGAAAGGGGCGCTAGGATTTCGTTATGAAGTCAGTGTGGTTTGGAAACGCTCCGGTGAAAGACTGACCGGAATCTGGAGTATTGCCTCTTATCCTCCCGGAAGTGACCAGAATCTTATTGCACTTGCACGCTGCAGAAAATACATTTCTGAAGGGATTGGTCAACTCAGGAAAACGCACCTTGAATGGTGGAATAATTTCTGGGCCCGCTCTTCCGTTCAGTTACCGGATCAAATCATTGAAAAACAATATTACCGGGATATGTACAAACTCGGCAGCACAGCCAGAAAAGGGGCACCTGCCATCACGCTTCAGGCAGTATGGACTGCGGATAACGGTAAGCTGCCTCCGTGGAAAGGAGATTTTCATCATGATCTGAATACCCAGCTAAGCTACTGGCCGGCTTACAGCGGTAATCATACGGATCTTGCTGTTTCATTTACAGACTGGCTCTGGTCGGTACGGGAAGAAAACAAAAAATACACAAAGGCATTTTTTGAAGTTGACGGACTGAATGTGCCGGGTGTTACCACGCTTCAGGGAAAACCCATGGGTGGCTGGATTCAGTATTCATTTTCTCCAACGATAAGTGCATGGTTATCTCAGCATTTTTACTGGCAGTGGGTTTACACGGTGGACCGGAAATTTCTTGAAGACCGCGCATACCCCTACATCAGAGACGTAGCAATTTTTTTAAAAAATATCCTTATTACAGAAAACGGGAAAAGCCGTCTTCCACTGAGCTCGAGTCCTGAATACCATGACAACAAAATCAATGCATGGTTCCTGAATTTCACGAACTATGATCTTGCTTTGATTCGTTACGCATTTTCAGCAGCCGGTAAAACTGCTGAAGCCATGGGGAAAAAAGATGAGGCAATGCTCTGGCGAGAACAACTAAACCATCTGCCGGATTTTGATCAGAATGAAACCGGACTCACAATTGCTCCGGGACAAAACCTGGATGAGTCGCACCGGCACATCGCACAAATGATGGCTTTACATCCGCTTGGAATTTTGAATCCTGGAACAGCCGCGGAGGACACTCTGATCAACCGCTCACTTCGAAGACTTGAGAAAATGGGCACATCGCTCTGGACAGGATACTCATTCTCCTGGGCAGCTTGTCTGTATGCCCGTGCAAAGCGTGGAGAAAAGGCAGCAGAAAATCTCCACATCTTCGCGGAGAATTTTATATTATCAAACAGCTTCCATGCCAACGGAGACCAGAAGGGTGGACAATATTCCCGATTTACTTATAGGCCTTTCACCCTTGAAGGAAACCTTGCTTTTACTCAGGGTGTTCATGAAATGCTTATTCAGAGTCACCTCGGTTTCATTGACATTTTTCCGGCAATTCCGGAGAGCTGGAAAAATATTTCATTTCAGGACTTACGGACTGAAGGTGGTTTTCTTGTTTCAGCCGAATTGAAAAAAGGGTTGTTAAGAGAAGTTGAAATCAAATCCACCTCAAATAATACTTTCAAAATCAGGATTCCAGAAAATTTGAAAGTTAAATTAGATGATTATCCGGCTGATAAAAATAGTTTTCTGATCATTCCAATGAAGCAGGGACAACAGATTAAACTAAGGTTTGAAGAATTCTGAGCTGCAGTCAGCTTTTTCTGATCAGCGAAAAAATAAATCCGTATGCATATCCGGAAAGCTGAACCAGAGCTGAAGGAACAGCGAGAATAGCTGAAGTTATTGACCTGGTTTTCCTCCAGGCGTCAGCAAAAATCAAGATAAAATAAAGTCCATAAACCAGCAGGGTAACATGAAGGATCAGTGTCCAAAAAATTCCTGAAAATAAACCCAGGAAAAGTCCTGAAGTGAATATAAAAGGCAGCCAGTGCGCTGGTCTGATGGCTCCCTTATGAACGCGGGAAACATCAATTCGTCCTCTGCCAAAATTTCTAACCTGTTTAAAAAAAGATTTAAATGAAGTTCTGCGCTTATGAAAAACATATGCGTCTGAGATTAGCCATGTCCTGAAACCGGCAGAACGAATTCTTATGCTTAATTCAATGTCTTCTGCATACCGATCAAACCGGAATCCGAGGGTATATTCAAAAACTTTTCTGCTTATACCCATATTAAAGCTTCTGGGCTGAAAGCGGTCAATAGATTTTAACCCTCCGCGAATTCCACCTGTTGTAAATAAACCTGACATGGTATAGGCCATTGCCTGCTGAAGAGGTGTAAAATCCGGGTGCCCAGAATCAGGACCACCCCATGCATCCACCTCATGATTCCTCATAAATCTGACCACCGCAACAAGATATCCCGGCGGGATAATGCAGTCTGAGTCAAATGAAATCATAAAATCACCACTGGCCTGATTAAAACCAAAATTTCGTGCCGGACCCGGGCCCTGATTGGATTGCTTGAAATAGCCTATTCTAAGGTCTTCTGAAAAATCGCTGACGATTTGTGCGCTGTCGAGCACAGAACCATCTTCAACAATGATGACTTCAAAATTCCGGTATATCTGTTCCTTTAAACTTAAAAGCAGCTCTTTTAATTCCTGAGGACGATTGAAGACAGGAACTATGATGGAGAAGAAAGGAGATGACTGATTCATTTTTTTTCTTCAAGCAATTTCTGATAGGACAGATACTCATCCCGAAGTCTTGCAGCCTCCATGAAATCCATTTCTTTAGCTGCTTTTTCCATGTACTTTCTTGTTCTGTCAGTCAGTTTTTTCAAATCTTCTACAGACATGTAGGAAGTAACCGGGTCTGCTGCAAAAAATTCAGGTTCAGGTTCAACATAAGATTTCTGAGTCGACTTTTTGGAATCTGCAACTTTGGTTTGCTTCAAAATCTCACCCATACTCTTTGTTACAGTGCGAGGAGTAATTCCATTTGCTTCATTATAAGCCTCCTGACGGGCCCGGCGTCTGTTGGTTTCATCAATGGCCGCCCTCATTGAATCAGTGATGACATCTGCATACATGATTACCTTTCCATTCACATTCCTTGCTGCTCTTCCAATGGTCTGCACCAGCGATCTCTGGTTTCTCAAAAAGCCCTCTTTATCAGCATCCAGAATGGCAACCAGTGAAACTTCGGGTAAATCAAGACCTTCCCTCAAAAGATTCACGCCGACAAGCACATCATAAACTCCAAGACGCAATTCCCTTAGCAACTCTACCCGCTGTAACGTATCTACTTCCGAATGGATATATCTGCATTTAATTGAGACACGATCAAAATACCGGGTGAGTTCTTCGGCGTTCCTTTTTGTAAGTGTGGTGACAAGCACCCGCTCTTTTTTCTTTACGCGCTCATCGATTTCTTCAAGGAGATCATCAATCTGATGTTTGGTAGTCCTTACATCTATTTCCGGATCCAGTAACCCGGTAGGCCTGACAAGCTGTTCAACAACTACACCAGCAGACTTCTGAAGCTCATATTCGGCCGGCGTAGCACTTACATAAATTGCCTGATTCACCATCGATTCAAACTCAGCAAAAGTGAGCGGACGATTGTCCAGCGCAGCAGGCAATCTGAAACCGTAATCGACCAGATTTACTTTTCGTGAACGGTCTCCGCCCCACATAGCCCGAACCTGCGGAACTGTTACATGACTCTCGTCAATAATCAGCAGAAAATCTTCTGGAAAATAATCAATAAGACAAAACGGCCTTTGTCCGGGTTTGCGACGGTCAAAATAGCGTGAGTAATTTTCAATACCGCTGCAATAGCCAAGTTCCCGCATCATTTCAAGATCAAATTCCGTGCGCTCTTTCAGGCGGTGTGCTTCAAGATGTCTTTTCTCAGATTCAAACATATTTATCTGAAGAACGAGATCATCCTGGATTTCACGAATCGCCTGATGTAATGCTTCCTTTCCGGAAACAAAAAGGTTGGCTGGAAAAATGGTGATAGAGTGCTCATCTGAAATTTTTGTACCTGAAGCCGGATCAATGCGGTGAATGGTCTCTATCTCATCTCCGAAGAAATAAATTCGGAAAGCAAAGTCAGCATACGCAGGAAAAATATCTACCGTATCACCCCTCACCCTGAAATTACCTCGCTTAAATTCGGCTTCCGTCCTGCTGTAAAGAATATCCACCAAGGCAAACAAAAGCCTGTTTCTTGCAATGACGTCACCCCGGCTTACACTGATCCGGTTTTTCCCGAATTCATCTGGATTTCCAATTCCATAAATGCAGGAAACAGATGCCACAACAACAATATCTCTTCTTCCCGAGAGCAGGGAGGCAGTTGCGCTGAGTCTGAGTTTTTCAATTTCTTCATTAATTGAAAGGTCCTTTTCAATATAAAGGTTGGATGTGGGAATGTAGGCCTCCGGTTGATAATAATCGTAATAGGAAATAAAGTATTCAACTGCATTTTCAGGGAAAAACTGCCTGAATTCGCCATAAAGCTGGGCTGCAAGCGTTTTATTATGACTAAGAATCAGAGTAGGTCTGTTAAGCCTGGAAATCACATTGGCCATGGTAAAAGTCTTTCCGGAGCCGGTTACCCCCAGCAAAGTCTGATGCTCCTCCCCCTGCTCAATCCCATTGATTAACTGTTCAATCGCCGAAGGCTGATCACCCATCGGTAAATAATCGCTGACGATCCTGAAATCCATTGCGGCAATTTAATTTATTTTAAGGGCATCCTATCTTTGACTGCCTTTAGAACCAAAAAACTTTAAAATTAATTCCTATGGACAGATCAGAATTTTTAAAAACTCTTGGTACCGGAACAATGGCAATCTGTGCTACATGCGGAATGTTTTCCTGTTCAGAGGATGAGACACCGGCACCTGTTGGCGGAGGACTTGACCTTACCATCAGTATTGAAGAAAGCGCTTATACAAATCTTAAAAATGTGGGCGGCTCGGTCATAAAGGATAATCTAATCATTGCCAGAACAGGAACTGATACATTCGTTGCGCTTTCAAAGGCTTGTCCCCATGCCGGTTTCACGGTTATTTATGATCACCCGAAGAGTCAATTTGTTTGCAATCTCCATGGAAGCATATTTTCAACTTCTGGAAGCGTAGAGAAAGGTCCGGCAAACAGAGGACTTACCAGATTCAAAACCGAATTCAACGCACCAAATCTCAGAATATTCTCCTGAAAATGACCTCACAGGAGAAATGGAGGCATGATACTCCCGGGTGTAAAACATCGGTGCATTTCAATAATGCAGGCGCGGCTCTAATGCCAAAACCGGTTATTGATGCAATTGAATCCCACATACGGCTTGAATCTGAAATCGGAGGTTATGAGGCTTTTGAACTTCAGACGGGAGAAATAAAAAAATTTTACACTGCTGCGGCTGAACTTATTGGTGCCCGACCGGATCAGATTGCATTTACCTCAAGTGCAACAAACTCTTTTGCAAGAGCACTCTCATGCATTCCGTTCAATGCCGGAGATAAAATTCTTATTGCGAACGAAGATTACGTCAGTAATCAACTTGCATTTCTATCTATTAAAAAAAGGTTTGGAGTTGAGCTGATGAGAGCCCCATCTCTGCCTGAAGGCGGGGTGGACCCGGATGCGTTCAGGAAATTAGCCTCTGAATACCGGCCCGTACTGGCTTCCATCACACATGTTCCCACGAACTCGGGCCTGGTTCAACCTGTCAGCGAAATAGGTAAAATCTGCAGGTCTTTTGACATTCCCTTTTTACTGGATGCATGTCAAAGTGCCGGTCAGCTTCCACTGAATGTTGAGGAAGCAGGATGTGACTTTCTGAGCGCCACTATGAGAAAATTTCTCAGAGGTCCGCGGGGCGCGGGATTCCTTTATGTAAGCGACCGAATACTTCAAAAGAACTGGTGTCCGCTTTACATTGATATGAAAGGTGCGGACTGGACCGAAGAAGACGAATTTAAAATGCAGCCTGATGCTTCGCGATTTGAAGACTGGGAACTCCCCTACGCATTGCAGACAGGCTCTGCTGCTGCACTTGAGTATGCATTAAAGACGGGCATTGAGATTATCAAAGACCGAAACCGGATTCTGATGGATTACCTGAGGAAAAAAGTTTCTGAAAAAGGCTGGATGCCATTGGATCGAGGTACAGAAACCTGTGCAATACTCACCATGCACTTCAACGGAACAGACCCTGCAGCCTTGCATAACAAACTTAAGTCCCTACATATCAACACTTCCGTTTCCAGGGTCAATTATGCCAGGATTGATTTTAAATCAAAACATGTGGACTGGGCATTACGAATATCCCCTCATTATTATAACACCGAAAAAGAAATAGATCTGCTCTTGGATGCAATTAACAGCCTTACTTCCTGTTAAGGCTTACATTCAATCAGATTTCATGTTGCGTTTAAAAATTATCAGCTTCGCGGTAAGCGCGAATAAGGGCTAGTTCGCCTTCTTTTCCTGGAGAGAAGTTTCCATGTTCCATACCCATCACACCATTGAAGCCTTTCTGATGAATGTGCCTGAATATGTTTTTATAATTAATCTCTCCAGTACCGGGCTCTTTTCTTCCGGGGTTATCTCCGATCTGAAAATATGCAATCTCATCCCAGCACTGATCAATGGTGGGAATCAGATGACCTTCATTTCGCTGCATGTGATACACGTCATAAAGAATTTTACAAGAAGGGCTCTTTACCGCTTTACAAATCATATAAGTCTGAGCAGCATGACGTAAAAATAATTCCGGTGTATCACTGAGCGGCTCCAGTACCATGGTCAATCCATGTGGCTCGAATACCTCCGCTCCTCTCCTCAGTGCTTCAATCACATTTGCAGTTTGAATATCTACAGGCAATTTTCTGTCAAAAAAACCGGGCACCACTGTCATCCATTTTGCATTCACACGCCGGGCTGCGTCAACACTAAGGCGACAGGTTTTAACAAAATTTTCAATGAATTCAGATTTTCCGCTTGCCAGTGAAACTTTCCAGTTATCACCACCATCAACAACAAACACACCCATGGTCATACCAAGCTGTGCAAGAGTTTTCCCGATAAGCTCCTGCTCTGCAGTTGAGCGACCAAGCAAGCCATTATCCTCAATAGCCCGGAATCCCTGGTCTGCCATAAAGCGGATTTGATCTACAAAAACTTTACCGGCGTGTGCTGCAAACATTCCATCATGAGGGGCGTAATTGAGCCTGAATGCCGCGGCCGCCGCATCATCAGATTTTACCTCCGGAGAAATAGATTCTTTTGAGAATCTGTTATTTGCAGATGCATCCATTGATGTGAGCATCGAAATTCCGGCGCCAGCCGCAGCAAGACCCCGGCCAATAAACTTTCTTCTTTCCATATTTGCGGATTGGTGAATGAAAGATCCTAAAATCGTTAAAATTATAATAAGGTGAAACTCTACCGGAATCTTGCTATTGCTGTGGTGGATGGATTAGGAGAAATTTTAAACGGCAACCGCCATGCTGACAAGGTTGTTGAAAAAATATTAAAGCAAGATCCACGATGGGGCTCCCGCGACCGGAAGTTTGTGGCAGAGACCATCTACGACATCATACGGTGGAAAAGGCTCTTTGAAACCTGCGCAGGCACAGGCCACTGGCAGTTATTTGCATGCGGGCTTATCCGTCATAATATTGAAATTCCCAGCTGGCCGGAGCTGGACGATTGTGATGCTCACAAAATCAAAGAAAAATTAGCTGAAACTCACAACAGAGCCGTCCGTGAAAGTATTCCGGACTGGATAGACGATGTCGGAGAACAGGCATTCGGTGAGCAATGGGGAAAGGAATTATCCGCGCTGAACGAACCGGCTCCTGTTACCCTCAGGTGCAACACACTGAAAGTAACACGGGAAGAACTCGCCAATGCGCTGCATGATGAGGGGGTTGAAACAATTGCTTATGATGATTTCCCATTTGCACTACAACTGAAAAAGCGGGGGAATGTTTTCCGCACCCAGGCTTTCAAAGATGGATTGTTTGAAGTCCAGGATGCAGGCTCACAGGCGATTGCGCCATTCTGCAGAGCAGATGCAGGCATGCGCATCATCGATGCCTGCGCCGGTGGCGGAGGAAAAGCACTTCATCTTGCAGCAATCACCGGAAACAAAGGAAGAATCATCGCACTGGATACGGAAGACTGGAAATTACAGGAACTTAAGAAGCGTGCCAGGAGAGCAGGAGTTTCTACAATTGAAACAAGAGTTATAACCGACCGAAAGGTAATCAAGCGACTGCAGGGACAGGCTGACCGTCTTTTGCTGGACGTGCCATGCAGCGGGCTGGGTGTACTTAAAAGAAATCCTGATGCCAAATGGAAACTTACCCCAGAATCAGTTGCAGGCACCATCCGTCTACAGGAGGAAATTCTGAATGAATATCAGCTAATGCTTAAGCCCGGAGGCGAGATGGTTTATGCAACCTGCAGTATACTTCCACAGGAGAATGAAAATCAAATCCGGCGGTTTATTGAATTGAACAAAGAATTCGAGCTGCTAGAGGAAAAACATCTTTTGCCGTCCGGCGGTACAGATGGCTTTTATATGGCCAGGCTAAGAAAAAATACAAACTGAGATTTACTCAAATAAAAACCCACGATGCTCCTCATCTTCATAAAAACTGACGCTGCTTCCAATCAGGTGCATCATATGTCGTTTGTCCATAATTATTTTGATTCCTGAAACTTCCCAGGAAATATCATCAGGCCTGATCTGATCAAAACCTATGATCCTGGTAACACCACACCCGCCCCCGCGTGCCCCGACACGCAGGAAAAAATCCGACGGAACTTTTTTAGAAATATAAATTTTTCGGATTTCCTCCACAGCACGATCAGTAAACTGAACCGGTATTTTAGAAACATCAGACATCAGTTAACAGAATCAGAGAATGTTGTTCAGCTGCTCTTTTATTTTTTCAAGCTCTTCTTTCATAACAACCACATGTGCCTGAATAGAAGCGTCAGAAGCCTTTGAGCCTATTGTATTGATTTCACGTCCTATTTCCTGAGATATAAAGGCAAGCTTTCTTCCGGAAGCCTTTGAAACTGTCATGGTTTGAATAAAGTAATCAAGGTGTGCCCTCAACCTGACACGCTCCTCCTGAATATCCAGCCTTTCAATATAATATACCATTTCCTGTTCCAGACGGTTTGAATCAAAATCCCCATGCCCGAACCATTCTTTCAGGCCGCCCTTAAGTTTTTCACGCACGCGTTCTATGCGCGAAGGGTCCAGTGCTGCAACAGCTTCAAGTCCCTCGGAGATAAGACTGATGTATCCGGAAAGTTTTTCCTGCAATACCCGGCCCTCATTGAGTCTGAATTCATCGCACGATGCACAGGCATCACCAACCAGGCGCAGGAGTAAATCTTTTTCTTCAGCCGACATAATATCACGAGCAGAGCCAATCTGGACATCAGGTGCATTCATGGCCATTTGAAAAATAGTCTGATCTGCAGACACCCCGGCTGCATCTGCCACGGATTTGAATCCGGAAAAATAAGCAAGAAAAAGTTCTTTATTAATTGATTGCAGAACCTGAGGCGTTCCCTCAGATAAAACCTCAATGGTCAGGGAAACCTTACCCCGCTCAATTTTTTCGGTAAGGATGTTTCTGAAATCGGATTCAAGTTCTGAGAAATATTTTGGCAGGCGGATTGACAGGTCAAGAAACTTGGAGTTCAGACTTTTGACCTCTGCCGAATAATGTTTTCCTCCTTCAGAAAAACGAACGGACCCATAGCCGGTCATAGATCGTAGCATATACAATTTATTTAATGGTGCAATTTTAAGATAAAAAAACCTGTATACCTGACAAACGTTTTAATTTCTGGAAAAGCAGAAACTTCATCGCAATAGCCGGCGGGTCACTACATTTGAACATGCAATTGGCATCTCTCAATTCAGGCAGCAACGGAAATATTTATTATTTCGGATTTGGCAACGAAGCTATTCTGATAGATGCAGGATTATCATGCAGGGAAATTGAAAAAAGAATGAAAGGCCTCAACCTGGACCTGAACAGAGTAAAGGCTGTCTTCATTACACATGAGCATTCAGATCACATCTTCGGACTGAAAGGTTTACTGAAAAAATATAACGTTCCTGTTTATATGACCAGGGAAACCTTCAAAGCGGCTGACTTTAATTTTTCGATCAAAAATCTGCACTTTTTTAAAAGCCACGATTTAATTCAAACAGGGAACTTCAGCCTTACAGCATTTCCTGTAAGCCACGATGCAGCCAATCCTCATGGGTTCTTTATTTCCGCCGGAGGCAAATCAGCCGGCATTTTCAATGACATTGGATATGCATGCGAGCAGGTAAAAAATTATTTTGGAAAATGCCATGCTGCTTTTCTGGAATGTAATTACGACGAAGATCTGCTGGAACAAGGAAATTATCCCTATTACCTGAAAGAGAGAATTAAAGGACCAAAAGGGCATCTTTCCAACCAACAGGCTCTGGAAGTTTACAGAAACTGCAGATCTGCAGATCTGAATTATTTATTCCTCTCTCATTTATCCTCGGAAAATAACTCTCCGGAAAAAGTTCTTGCTATGTTTAAAAAAGAACATGATTCTATAAAGTTCATGGTTGCAAGCCGCCATGCTCCCGGACCATTGATTGACTTAAATGAAAAAACGAACACACACCAAAAAGGACAACTGGAATTGTTCAGTATTTAAAAATTGAATCGACTTATTTTTCCAGCCATGGCATTACCTCTGACTCTTCGGAAAGATATGAGATGAGCGGGTCATTAAAACTCTCTACACGCTGCTCTTTCAATTCAGAAATTTTATTTGGCGGAACAAGCAATGCGAGCTGCTGAATCCCTGAGTCAGAATAAGCAGGCATTGCCTCAAATTCGAACCATGATTGTAACTCAAAATGTTCAAGATAGGGATACAAACGCTGATCAATAATCACTCTGTTGAGTTTATGTTCCCGAACATAGGATACTGCCCGCATAAATTCATTCCGCACCTCCGCCTCAGTCAAGACTGATACGCCGGATTGCCACTGGAACAATAGCGTCTTATGATTTTTAATTATCGAAAATGTTGCTGCCGGACTTTTGTAAACCACCATGCCGAAATTTCGGAAATTATCATGTAAATAGTCAACTGCACAATTGGTCATTTTATAATCAGAAAAATAATGTATGGCCGGTTTTTCAGTAATAACTTTGATAAAATCAATATTATGCCCATATTTAAAGAGCTCATCAGTAAAAACCGTGGGATACCGATCAATCACCCTACTTTCAATTGTTTTTTTTCTTTTTTTCTCAACGATGGATTTGGAACCAGTCAGAAGAAAGAAACCCGGGGCAGGTACAGATCCAACTTTGAGCATGAAAGGTAAACAAGTAAGGAAACTCAATAAAATAAAAAGGAAAAGAGCTGCGGCACGGATGTGATGCCCGAAAGCCACCCGGCAATCTTTAAATAATTTCAGAAAATCGTTTTAAACAAATCTAAAAATGAAAGTTCAACAAATCACTTTACAACCGGGAACCGGATGGACAGAGGCAGATTTCATGCCTGAAAATCCACAAATTGTACTTGCCTTTGGTCCGGTTGAGTTGATTGATTCAAATGAAAATTATACTTATCTGAGAAATCGTTTTCCGGATGCAAACCTGATTATGGCATCTACATCCGGAGATATCAGAGGCACGGAAGTACTGGATGATTCAATTGTTGCAACCGCCCTTCAGTTTGAAAAAACAAAAATCAAGGTGATTCAAGAGCGAATAACAGATGTCCCCAATGCCTTTGAAATGGGGAAAAGCATCTTTCAAAAACTTGATGGGGATGAACTTGTTCACATTCTTGTGATATCCGACGGAATTGTCGTGAATGGAAGTGAACTGGTCGGAGGACTGAATTTTTATAATAACACCAGGATCCCGATAACCGGAGGTCTGTCAAGTGATAATGCACGCTTTGTGCGAACGCTGGTGGGCCTGAATGAATTTCCATCAACCGGCAATGTGGTGGGAGTCGGATTTTACGGAAAGCACCTGAAGGTAGGGCATGGAAGTCGCGGAGGCTGGGATGCATTCGGCCCGGAAAGAATAGTTACCAGATCCGACAGAAATATTCTTTACGAACTGGACAATCAGTCTGCTCTGGAATTATACAAGAAATACCTTGGTGACCTGACAAGTGAACTCCCCGGCTCTGCCTTGTTGTTCCCTCTAAGTTTGAAGCTCACTGATTCTGAAGAAATTCTGGTGAGAACAATATTGTCAGTTGATGAAAATGAACAGTCTATGACCTTTGCCGGCAATCTCCCGCAGGGGTCAAGGGTTCAGTTCATGAAAGCAAATTTTGACCGCATCATTGATGCTGCCGGATCAGCAGCAAGCCACAGCCTGAGTACAGCAGGCACTGAATCCCCTGAATTTGCTTTGCTAGTAAGCTGCGTCGGAAGAAAAATGATTCTGAATCAAAGGGTAGAGGATGAAGTAGAAGAAGCAGTTAATGTAATTGGAGATAAAGCCATTATAACCGGATTTTACTCAAATGGGGAGATCTCGCCAGTACTTACAATGCCCAAATGTGAATTGCATAATCAAACAATGACAATCACCACATACAGGGAAATTTAATGGAAAAAGAGTATTCCAGGACTCTGCGACGGCAGATCCAGAAATACCTTCGGGAACATGAAAACCTTCCCGGTATAGGTGACTTTCTGGATGCAGTCAATGATACCTACCGTTTTGCAGACAGGGACAGGGAATTACTTGAGCGAACCCTTGATCTTACCTCATCAGAACTTACAAGTCTTAACGAAAAATTCCGTGAGGAGAAAACACAGGCTCTTGAAAAACTTTCTGAAAATGAACAGATACTCCGGTCCATCAATCAAAACCTAAGTGAGGGCATTTTCAGGCTGAACAGGGACGGTCAGATTATTTTTGCTAACCGCGCATTTTACTCCCTGTTTGGCCTTCAAACTGACGGAAAGGACTCTAGACCATTTATTTCTGACTTATTGACAGAAAAAGAAAAGTGGAGTACTTTCAAAAAACAGATTGAAATCAGCAGTGTCTTAAAGAATGAAGAGACACAGATGATCGGTCCAAATGGAAAAAGAATTTGGGCACTGATCAGTATGGTCAAGTTGAGCAGAGATGGAGTTCAGGACTTTTACGATGGATCACTCGTTAACATCACCCAGCAAAAAGAAACTGAGCGCAATCTGCGCAGGGCGAATGATATTCTGGCTCACACCATTAACATCAGAAAAAAAGCTGAAGAGGATCTTCGCAGAGCTCTTGAAAAAGAAAAGGAACTTACTGAGCTGAAATCCAAATTAGTCTCCATGACCTCCCATGAATTCAGGACACCACTTACCACAATCCAGACAAATGCAGAAATTCTTACTATAAGACTGAAAAATCAGGATGAGAAGGTTTATAAACACCTGGAGCGGATCATCAATGAGGTCTCAAAGCTGACAAGACTGATGGAAGACATCCTGCTGATGGGCCGCTATGAATCAGGAAAAATACTTTTCCAGCCTACTGAAACAGACCTTGTTTATTTGCTGGATGAAATCATTCAGATCCGCAGTCAGGAAGATTCTGAAAAAAGAACCATTTCTTTAATAACATCAGGAGATGTGAGAAAATTAATTGCGGATCCGAATTTGCTGAACCACGCACTCGGGAACCTTATCAGTAATTCTCTTAAATATTCACGCGGTAAAAAAGCGCCGGAGGCCACAATTAATTTTGAGGCAGAACAAGTCGAAATAAAGATACGGGATTATGGTATTGGAATCCCGGAAGAGGAACGCAGTAAGCTTTTCGATACTTTTTTCAGGGCATCCAATGCTTCAAATATTCAGGGCACGGGAATGGGGCTTGTTATTGTAAAGCAATTTATTGAAATGCATAACGGACAAGTTTCACTGGAAAGCAGAGCCGACGAAGGCACATGCGTATCTGTCAAAATCCCATATAGGTCAGCAGCAGAAGTGCCTAAGTAAATTCAGAGTATTACCTGGGCCGGGTTCAGTTTCCGCTTATCGAAATATTAACGATTTCGTAATTAAACTCAGGGTTATAAATTCTGTTGCTCTGAATCCAATCTTCGAATCGATTTTGTGAAAGTGACTTTGGCAAGGTGCCCTGATCAATGGTCTTCCCTGCATTCAGCAATGGTTTAGAAAATTTTTCAGTGCTGAAGACAAAGTAAATCTGCATGAACTCTTTAGGCTTGGTTGTTCCCAAAACCATTTCATCAATAAGACCTGATGGGAATTCAGGAAAATAATTATGCCCGGGCTGCTTTGAGAAAAAGATATACTCCTGATCTGATTTTACAGGAACAGCATCGTCATATGGAGCGCCCATCTGGTCATATGGTAATAGGCGGAGTACAGTAGCATCATCCTGAACAGCATAAATACTTAAATATCCCTTTGAAGGCGTGCGGAAATAGGCGTACATCTGATCCTCATTCCGAAAATCTGTTGTGCGACAGTTACTTTTAGGACAACTCAGTGTTTGTACCTGAAAAGCAAGTTTAGGCTTTATAATTTCCCTGACTGTTCCGGATATTTTGCATGTGTGCCAGACCTCAAACTCCCTGTTTCCTTTTTTTTCAGACAATCGTGGCTCCTCTTTATACTCCTCTTTATCCGTTTCAATCCACTCTCCTTTTACCTTATTGTTACCAATAATTTTAAAGGAAGCCTGACCCTGGGAGATGTCGATAGTTGTTTCCTGTTCCACGTATGTTCCAAGTACATTTTCAATGGCATTGACAATCGCGAGCTCTTTAGCCTTTTTCTTTGCATCTTCCTTTGACATATTATCCTCCTGACGGACCTGTGCTTCGCCCCTTGTATTGAATTTCTTTTGAGCGGAGACAGTTGTCCAGCCAAATAATAAAACCAGCAGTACAGTAGGATGAAATATTCTGAAAGATAAAATCATATTGGGAATCTGCTTAAAAAAATTCAGAGTATAAAAAAACCGGCAGGTTTTCCTGCCGGTTGGGTTAATCAATTAAACTTCATCAGTTTTTCAAGCTTCTCATGCGCCACTTCTGTTTCTTCTTCCAGCTTCTTCTTGATCACTTTTTTAGCTGACTCCATGGCAAGCAGGGAATTATAGGCTACCCTCACACTTGCTTCTATATTATTGCGTCCAACCTCTTTATAGACTTCAAATAGAGGAATAACTCTTCCGATTTCCTGCGCAATAATGTTTTTTGCAGCAGCAACAGTTTTGGTTACAGATTCAGCATCTTTTCTGTCAAGCTGTTCGTTGGCAATGCTTGTCTCAATAAGCGCAGCAACCTGAGTGGAGATAGATCCTGCAAGCTCAAGCTTTGCAATTTCAGTAGCCTGAAGCTTTGCAGCACTCTGTGAATTTGCAACAGAATTACCGGACGCCACAATGTAAAGCGGGTATCCGGTTTCATCCGTTTCATACTGACGCATCCATGCGCGTTCAATCTGCTTTTCCATTGGCAGGGCACCCGGTGCAACAGAGTATCCCTTTTTCTCAAATTCTTTGGCTTCTCTGCGAGCCTCTTTGGTTGCCTTTTCAGAGATGTCTTTCTTTAATTCTTTTTCAGATTGCTGTGCAACAGCAACTGAAGAAAAAAGAAATATGAATGCCAGTGGCATCAACTTTAATTTAGAAATAATCATAAACATGGGTTTTAAAGGTTAAAATTAGTTTTTTTATTTTGAGATACTGATCAAAGGCAATCGCCTGATGGTGCTGGGTTTTTGAGTCGTGGGATGCTGATGCCCATCGGTTAATTCAATTGTGCGT
>JBMTCO010000019.1:0-28756 GCA_049430945.1 Cyclobacteriaceae bacterium | reverse complement strand
GATCCCGCCCGACTGAGGATTTGCAATTCTGGTAACCACACCTCCCTCAAAATCAGTGAAATTATAGGCAAAGGCTGTTGACTCGAAGTCAAGTGGAATGACAGGACCTGCAGGAGGATTCACTGATTCCTCCATCTTCAGATCATCAAAATAATAGGTCTTCTCGCCGCCTGCCTGTGCACCTGAAACACCAAAATTGAAAAACACCGTTACCTTATTATATGCCAGGCTCAGATCAAGGGCGGCCGTGCCCGCTGACTGATTCGCAAAATCGAAGGTCAGGGTCTCCCACTCGCCTGCCTTTGTCGTAAATGCATCTGTCTCAACTGACTTGGTGGCGTCAGATACCAGCTCGGCCTTCACCTTAACCTTAACATTGGCATCCGGGGACCATACTCTCATGGTCAGCTTCTTCTTGTCCGCCGTGAATGGAACAGCCTCGCTGAAGCCTACAGGAGACTGAGCCGTGATTGTTACACCTGCCCACACCTCAGCTGTCGATGATTTAATAACCTTTGCAACCTTGTTGTTTTCATTTGTAGGATCCGTTACAACCGACGCATTCTCCGCTCCGCCAAATCCAATAAACCCGTAGTCGACATTCGCCTCGTCAAAAGTGACAGGAATCTTCATCTGACTAACAGTAGGCTGACCGGACACCAAACGGATATCATCAAACAGATATGTAAAGTTTGCACTTCCGTCACCGGCTGTGCCCAGATCAAAAATGAACACCAGTTTCTGATACTGTTCATTGGTATTGATTGAGCTGAAATCAAATGTCAACTCTTCCCAGGTATTCGCAGAAGTTGCTGTGACTTCACGCTCCGCATTAACAGCTCCATTTGTCAGATTTTCAACCTTCAGAAGCATCTTGGCTCCTTCCTTCGGCATGAAAACCTTAACCTTGAAAATTTTATTGGTTGAAAAATCTATCGGGCTTGCCAGGCTGATAAGACTGCCGGCAAAAACTGCCCCAGGATTTTTTACCATCTGCGCAACAAAGCCGCTGGTATTGATCCCGCCCGACTGAGGATTTGCAATTCTGGTAACCACACCTCCCTCAAAATCATTAAAGGTGTAAGTGATGTCGCCCGATTCAAAATCAAGCGGCAGTGTCTGACAAAATCCTGATATGGAGAATGCAGCTGTCAGCAGGATTGTCATTAGTGTAAATTTCAATCTCATTAGCAGATAGGTTAGGGTTGATTATTTTGTTTATTTAATTCGTGAAACATTTTATTTTTATCAAATACTAATCAGCGCAGAAGGTTTATTGATAAACCCTGACGTAATCAATTTCCATTCGTGCACTTTTGAGTTCAGGATCAATTTCAGCACCTCCAAGAATGCCGCCGATGGCCAGATTCATTAACAGATACTGAGGTTCAGAGAACGGCCAGTGCTCCGGATCCATTTTAACGGGACGATAGGTGTAATACTTTTTACCATCAACAGCAAACTCAATCAGATCCTTTTTCCAGTTCATTGAATAGATATGAAATTTTTCTGTTGCAGTGGAGACGATAATGGTGTCCTTGAGTAAAGTGTTACCATGTTCTGCTTTCGTATGAATAACGGATTGAACAACACCGGGATTCCTACCTACATGCTCCATGATGTCAATTTCACCGCACCAAGGCCAGCCTTTACGGTCAATATTTTCTCCCAGCATCCATAGTGCAGGCCAGGTTCCCTTTCCGGCAGGAAGTTTTGCACGTACTTCGACCCTTCCATAGGTAAAACTCTTTTTCCCCTTTGATGTAACTCTTGCTGATGTCCACCCTTTATCTGTACGATGGGCTTCTATTATTAATTTCCCTTCGGAGACTCTGACATTGGAAAGTTCTTTGGTATAAAATTGAATTTCCTGATTTCCCCATCCACAAAGTTCAGGGCAGCCGTTACCAAGCTGATAATCCCAGCGTGAAGGATCCGGGCTTCCGCTGTAATTAAACTCGTCAGACCAGATTAATTTTCCTTTTGAGGCTGCGTAGTCATCAAAAAAAAGACCTGTAAAAGCTAAAACTGAAATGTAAATTATATTCATACCCGGAGTTTATTGGAAATACCGTACATAATCGACAATAAGATTTTTCGGAAATGTGGTAGACTCATTAGGACTACCCGGAAGATTTCCGCCGACTGCAAGATTCAAAATCATAAAGAATGACTTCTGAAACTCATTGAGTTCTGCAGGCGTTATATCAATCACATGATACTGGACATCATCAAGGTACCAGCGAATTGATTGTTCATTCCATTCTATGGAATAAACATGAAACTGTTCATTCAGAGGAGTTGAGTTTGTGCGGGTAGCACCAAAGGTTGCATATGTACCATTATTGTCCCAGTGAACGGTACCTAATACTGTTTTCTCACGCCCCTGTCCTCCAACCACTTCCATGATATCAATCTCTCCGCAACGAGGCCAGCTGACCGTTCCAATATTATTGCCAAGCATCCATGCGGCAGCCCATAAACCCTGTCCTTCCGGTACCACTGCTCTTACATCAACTCTGCCGTATTGAAATGACCGTAATCCTGCTGTTTTAATTCTGGAAGAGGTATAGGTCTTTCCCTGGTATGCCTCCTTCTTTGCAGTAATTACAAGATAACCCTGATAAAGTGAGGCATTTTCGGTCCTGTAATACTGGAGTTCATTATTTCCCCAGCCATTGTTGCCCGTACCAAGGTCATAGGTCCAGTTTGTTAAATTCAATTCTGACCCGTCAAATTCATCCTGCCAGACAAGCGTCCTTCCGGGATAAGACAAGGGAGAGGTTGCTCCGCTGTTTGGAATAAAAATCGGATCAATATTTATTCCGATGTTCTGTTCAGCGGAGATAAATTGATCGGTTGTTATATGAGCGCGAACAGTAATTTTATAACTGCCGGACTTTTCGTAGCGATGGGAAAATTCACCGCTCACAGCGTTTACAATTTTACTGCCATCGCCAAAATCTGCAGAGAAAAAATTAGTCAGACTGGCAGAGGATTTAATTTCAATCAATCCTGATCCGGCTTGTCCATAAATTATTTCAAATTCCAATCCTGCAGGAAGCGTCAGCTTCTGTTCAGAATCCGGTTCAGTACAGGCTATAAGACCAAAAAAAAGTATAAACTGTAAAAATCTGAGTTTCATCTTTTGACTAAGGTTTATTGGTCAGGGTGAAAGTCCAGAATGCTGATCCTGTTTGCCCCGGAGAAATATCAAGTGTGATTTTCAAAGTTTCTGTGGTTCCGTTTTTCACATAACTCATCACCTCATATTTAACTGAACGATTTGCTGCAGGAGGAGCAGAAGTGTACTCTCCGCCGTTATATGCTTTCGGCAATACCAGGAATGCGCCGGTTCCGGTTACAGTAATATAAGCCGGAGTGTTGCCACTGGCCGGAGTAAAGGAGAAGCTGTGCGTACCGTTACCCCAGGCGGCAGCATTCTGTGGCAATGAAGTATCCGGAGAACACCCATCAGGGGTGATCCCCATATAAGACTCAGCAAAAATGTCCCCATTGGTTATGTACTGATAAATATTTCCTGTTGAAAAAACATATTCATCGTTGAACAGACACGGGCGCTGAGAGGTCAGGTTCAAACCATTAGGGTACCAGAATTCGCTGCCCTTTGTGGGACCTACTCCAAAAGATCCGACAGAAGGTTTCAGGATCCATGTTTTTGTAGAGCCTCCTGTGAGAACATCCAATGTCAGTTCAGAGGGAACAAAAGTTTGCCGGATATCATCTATGTAAAATACTCCACCATCGTTTCTGTCAAAATCCATGAAGACTGCCATTTTATCGAAACGGTCGCTGGCAGCTCCGATGAAGGGGAAGGTCAGATCTTCCCATTCATTTACCTTCGTGATATCAGCGAAGGTCTCAACAAAAACCTGAGGATTTTTGGAGTCTTCAAATTTCAATAAAGCTCGCCCGGTTACAGGAGACAATACTTTCAATTTGAATGTAGAGTTCACAGAGAAATCAACTTTCGCTGTCAGAATAGTTTCAATTCCTGCCCAGTTTCCTTCAGTGCCCTTACCATATCGCCCGACTTTTGAACTTGTGTTGATACCTGAAGGTGAAGGATTAGTAACTACATCAAAGGTGCTTCCGCCAAAGGTGGTGAAAGGAGGAAGGGCACCCTGAAAATCAACAGGCAATGTTGTAGTGACTGCCGGCGGAGGAGGAGGATTATATCCTTTCGGGACCAATCGCTGATACCAGGCCAGGGCCGGATCCTTTGTATCCAGAGAGCGGATAATAAGTTCATTTTCTGAAACCCTGACAATTTTATAGGAGGATGTTCCTGAATAATAACCTATAAAGCCGCCGGGAGAAATTGTCAGTTGCTGATTTCCTTCCGGGCCTGAAATATTCCAGGTCAGGCCGGACGGCGGATTGAATGGTGCTGTCTTATCCCCGAGGTTTTCAAATGCACCTGGAAAATCATCTCCGAATTTATTGTTCAGATACACATCTCCGGCAGTCTCCTGAACAAATCCAAAGCCATTCAGTTTAAAGGTGAACTCATCATTGTATAATCCGGTACCAACCTTTTCATCAGGGCCTGCCGAATAATAATTGGGCACATCACCAAGTGCGGGATCAGATGGATTTGGTCCGACTCCAAAGTGCCCGGCTCTGCCTGCGTCAACGACCCATGTTTTGCCCGTTGCTGATGCGACTCCGCCTGTCAGAAAATTATAAACCGGAAGGTCAAGCAGGGTTAAATCATCGTTTGCGATACTTAGCTCCTGTTCACTGGATATACTTCCTCCACTGGTGTAAACTGTCAGTTTAATGCGATACTTTCCTTTCAATGGGAATTCCGCCGTAACCTCATTTCCCTGTGCAGTTGTTCCGTTGGCAAAATCCCATTTTTTAAGAAATGCTGTTGAATTACTGGTAAAATGAATACGATTGGGTGAATCTTCGTCAGGCTGAATGGTAAAGGCTGCATCGTCCAGATTCGGAGGCAAACCTAACTGCGGAATATCTTCTACGCAGGAAAACATCACAACCATAACCACCATTACGGAAGCAATGCCTGATATAATTCTGTAGCTGAAGTATCTTTTACTGCTCATTTCAATATCCGTCGTTTTGTTTCCACCCGGCTCTTGCCAGATCTATTTCAGCCTGCGGGATTGGAAACAGTTCATGTTTACCGACCTGAAATCCTGTAATCTCATCACTTGCTTTTCCTGTGCGTATAAGATCAAAAAACCGTAATCCCTCACCTGCCAGTTCAACTCGTCTTTCGCGGAAAATAGCCTCAGTTAAAGCAGCGCCGCTCAAATTAATGGCAGGCATATCCACACGGTCACGAACAAGATTCAGATAAGCCCGTGCCCTTACATCGTCTGCATCAGGCTTTCTGTTGTTTGCTTCAGCGGCCATCAAAAGCACATCTGCATAGCGGATTACTTTATGATTCACCGGACTTGTTAAATCATTGTCAGGAAGGCCAAGCTCATCGGACCGTTTTAAATATTTGAGGTTATAATATCCGGTATGTCCTCCGGCACCAACTGTGTAATTCACCTGAACAGGTAATTGACTGGCTTTGAAAGCGTCTATGTTAAGCAAAGAAGCATCTTTTCTTGGGTCTCCGGCCTCAAAAGCGTCTGCTAAATCCTGGGTGGGCAGGTTATAACTGTTTCCGTCGGCAAACAGCGGTCCCTGGTATCCTCTGATTCCGTGAAAACCTACTGCAGCAAAACCCTCCAGACAAACAAAGCAACCATAACTTCCGCCCTCTGTTCCAACATACTGGATATCAAAAATTGTTTCCTTAGAATTTTCATTCACAACTCTGAAGAGCGTGGAGAAATTGCTGAACAATTCATAGCGGCCTGAGGTGATAATGGTTTCAAAAGTTGTTGCAGCCTGATCAAATTTTTCCTGATAGAGGTATGCCTTGCCAAGAAGTGCCAGCGCTGCTCCTTTGGTTATCCTTCCTTTTTCTGACGCATTCCAGTCAAGTACCTGAGCTGCAAATGTGAGATCCTCTTCGATCTGTGCATATACTTCCTCTTTTGGCGTGCGACTTTGTTTATTGACCTCATCCGCTCCGAGTCTTTTATTGACTATAAGAGGAACATCACCAAAAAACTTTACCAGTTCAAAATAATAATAAGCCCTAAGGAATGCGGCCTGTGCCATTATCTTTTCCTTTCCGGTAAAGTCAATTTTATCCTGGTTTTCAAAAATGAAATTAACACGGGTAATGCCGGCATACATCCAGCGAAATAAGCTGCGTAGCTCTGTATTAACACCACCGTGAGTCATGTCATCAATCTGATGAAGACCTTCGCTGTCGGTTACGCTCTCTCCTCCTGCAATCGAATTGTCAGATGCAATTTCTCCAATCCACAATCCCAGATAAGAGGTCTGCAATAAATCATATCCGCCAATCAATGCTTTTTCATAATCAGACGGACTGTTGAAATAGTTGTCAGCATCCAGTGCATAGTATGGGTCTATGTCAACAAAATCATCGCATGAAGGTGTCAACACCGTCAGGGATAACATCAAAAATATTTTATAAACATTTTTCATATTCATCAGAATGTTAATTCAAACCCGAACATGATGGTCTTAGCCTGCGGATAAAATCCAAAATCCACACCGCCGGTCAGCGAGCTGCCGGAGTTAAAATCAGGATCAAATCCACGATACCGAGTTAAAGTCAGTAAATTATTTGCAGCTCCGTAAACTCTTAATCTTTGAATGTGCGCAGGTTTCAGCCAGCGCTCAGGCAACTGGTATCCAAGCTGCACATTACGAAGTCTTAAAAATGATCCGTCCTCAACAAAATAATCGGAGAGCACTCCATTTTTATTTGCAGCTGTTGTTTGCCGGGGATTTATGTTCGTGCTTCCTTCTCCGGTCCAGCGGCCAATGCGATAGGCCAGCAGGTTGGCCAGCGGTTGCTGTCGTTCATAATTTCTTAGGATTTCATTTCCTACTGAAGCATACAAGGAGAGCGACAAATCAAAACCCTTCCAACCTGCAGCTGCCTGAAGGCCCATGGTAAATTCAGGTATTGCAGATCCAAGAAAAGTTTTGTCTGAGTTATTACTGAAATTAATGTTCCCGTCTCCGTTTATATCTGAGTACCGAAGATCACCCGGCTGAGAGCCCTCCTGTTGTACGCCTCTTGTTGCAATTTCCTCACCGGTTTGGAAAATTCCCTCTGTTTTATAGCCGAAAAAATATCCAATCGGATAGCCGACTTCCATTCGAGTTGCGGAACCACCACCAACTCCGAATGAACCAAATTCAAAAAAATCTACACCCTGCTGTAAGGCCGTAACCTCATTCTTAACAGTGGTCAAAGTATAAGTCAGTGAATAAGACACAGGGCGATTCGGGGCATTGTAGTATCTGAGTAAGAATTCCAGTCCGGAGTTGCGGACATTTCCTCCGTTAACAATTGGAGGACTGCTTCCTGCAGAGTACGCGCCAACAATTGCAGAAATGTCCGGAGCGAATAAAAGGTCGCGTGTAGATTTTACATAATAGTCTGCGGTAACCTCAACTTTGTTGTCAAACATTTTAAGATCAAGACCAATATTTCCCTGGCTTGTCGTTTCCCATTTCAAATCCTGGTTGCCGAAAGCTCCAATAGCAATACCATTTATTAACTGATCATTGAATGAATAGACGGCCTCGCCTCCAAGCAAGGCGCGGTATCGGAATAATCCGATTTTATCATTTCCAACCACGCCATAGCTTCCACGCAGTTTCAGAAAATCTATCTTCTGCGATTTGAAAAAAGATTCGGAGCTGGCTATCCAGCCAAGTGATAGGGAAGGGAACAATCCAAATCTGTTGTTTACACCAAAATTGGAAGAGCCGTCTCGTCTCAAGACCATTGACGCCAGGTAGCGATCCTGAAATCCATATTCGCCCCTCCAGAAGAAAGATTGCAACCTGCTCCGGTATTGGTAGGAAGAAGAATTGTTCAGAAGATTATTCCCTTCAGAGGCACTGATATCAGCAAAGTTGTTTTGATTGTACGGGACATTGTAGGCAATACCTGTCAGGCTTTCTCCCTGATCCTGAATGAATGTTAATCCGAGTGTCCCACGCAGCTGGTGCATATCATTGATCAGTCGCTCGTAATTAAGAAAAGCCTCAATATTATAATTGAAATAGGTCTGCTGAGTTTCTACCACATTATTCAACAGAGGTACTTTGAAGCCTGTTGCAAGACGAAGCGAATCAGGAATTAATTCAGCATTGCTTACGGTATTTTGTGCTTTACCGGAGCCGTAATACACAAGCGGATTAAAAACCTTTGTACCTACATTGGCATAATTGTAACCAACTCTTCCGGTAAGGTTCATGCCCTTCAGAAGTTCAATGGCCACTTCCTGCTTCCCTACCAGTTTGTTGACTTTTGCACCATTGAAGCTATTTGAGATCTGAGCAAGCGGATTAATGATGTCACTGAACTCTTCCAAAAAAGTAAATGTTCCATCCGCTTGTTTTACTGTCGCTGCCGGTGATGCGTTAATCGTATTGTATAAAACAGATGCAATACCATTTTCAGGAAGCACAGATCTGTTTTCATTCGTATAAAGGAAAACATTCTGAAGTGTCACCTTTGGCGCGAGTTCAGTCGTAAAATTTACTCGCGCATTGTAGCGGCTGTATGAAGACTTATCTCCGCCAACGATTCCCAGCTGGTCAAAATAGGCGCCGCCAATGGAAAATTTCGTTTTCTCCGAACCACCACCAATTGTTAAATTATGACTGCTGATGGGGGCTTGTTGAAAAACTTCTGACTGCCAGTCTGTGCCAAAACCTATGTCAGGATTTACAAATGGCGGTGTCTGTCCACCAGCCGCAAAAGCTTCATTCTTCAAAATCGCATATTCACGGCCTCTGAGCAGGTCAAGTTTTTTTGAGGTTGACTGCATGCCGATAAAGCCTGTGTACTCAACCCTTGTTGCTGCAGACGCTTTACCCTGCTTGGTGGTAACCAAAATAACCCCGTTGGCTGCCCGAACACCATAAATAGCAGCTGCCGCATCCTTGAGTACATGAATGGACTCAATGTCGGATGGGCTGATCGCATTCAGGCCCTCTGTTGAGTATGGTATCCCATCTACCAGAATCAGCGGATTATTATCTCCATTGGTCGTGAGTCCGCGGATGCGGATATTGACTGCTCCTCCCGGAGAACCGGAGGCAGTGGAAATCTGTACACCAGGTACCTGACCCTGGAGGGCCTGGTCGAATCGTGCTGTTTTTAAGTCAGCAATATTTTTTCCCGACACTGCTGAAATGGCGCCGGTAAGATTTTTGGAAGTCGCTGTGCCATATCCGATAACCACCACTTCCTCCAGGCCCTCAGTGGAAGGCTGCAATTTGACAACAAGTGAAGTTTGCGATACTGAAACCGTAACCTGTTTGTTTTCATAGCCGACGAAGCTGAAAACAAGGATATTTCCGTTGGATACCTCAATATTAAATCTGCCTGACTGATCTGAAACCGTTCCACGGGTTGTGCCCTGAACCTGAATGTTAACACCCGGAATCGGGGTATTTGTTTCATCCAGGACCTGACCGCTAACTGCAAACTGACCAAAAGAAGGGTTGGCTGATGTCAGGAAAAAGCTGACAAAAAACAATATAAAAAGTATCGGTAGTCGTTGCTGCATACGATTGCGGAGGTACAATGTTGAGAATTAGCTTATTTTGGACCGTCATTTCAGTATACATCTTGACTACAGCAGGCTTTGAAAATAAATACATCATTAATACATCAGAAAAAACAAAAACTTTGATTTAAGGCTGAATAAAAGGTTTCACACTTCTCCTTTCATGTTAAAACATTTATTATCATTTCATCGCACGACCCTGATCATGCTGTTTTGGCTGCTCATTTTTCTCAATAAAGCATCAGGACAATATTCAACCTTTGGGGTACCCTTTGTCCGAAATTTCACCTCATTGGATTACAGGGCTGGGTTGCAAAACTTCAGCATTGGACAAGGATCAAATGGCCTGTTATATGCCGGCAATAATTACGGATTGTTAGAGTATGATGGTGAAAATTGGAAACTGTACGGCGTCCCCAGTGGAACCAAAGTCCGTAGCGTAGCAGTTGATGCCCAAGGAAGAGTTTACGCAGGCAGCCAGGGTGACTTTGGGTATTTTGAAGCCAACGAGTCCGGGCAGTTGGTTTACAGGTCTCTCGCGAAAAATTTGCCGGAGGCGTATCAGAATTTTGATGAAGTCTGGAACGTTTACCTTGACCAGGACCGGGTTTTTTTCTGCACCTTCAGCAGGATCTACATTTATTCCGGCGAAAAATTATCAATAGTTGACTCGGAAGCGCAGCTTGACTATGCATTTTTAGTGAATGGCCAGCTTATTGTAAATCGGAGATTCTCAGGACTATCCAAGCTGGAGAATCAAAAATTAATACCGCTGGAGGATGGCGGATTTTTTGGTTCTGAAAGATTGTCTTCTGTTCATCCGTTTCCGGAAGGAGGTCTGATCATTTCAACATTTCAGAATGGAATCTTCAGGTTGGTTGACGGAAAGGTTTCGCCATGGAATGAAGCATGGCAATCACTCTTCATAAACGCAGGCATTAACACCATGATTCGTTTGAGCGATGGAAGATTTGCCGCAGGGACGCAAAATGAGGGATTGATATTACTGGATGAAAACGGTGGTCTGCTCAGAAAATTCAACAGAGGGCAGGGTCTTGAGAACAGGACAATTCTGACACTTTTTGAAGATCGGGAACAAAATCTGTGGGCCGGCCAGAATAATACTATTGCAAGGATTCAGATTTCTTCACCTTTTACCTTAATCCAGGAGTCCTCCGGAATCCGCGGTACAGGATATTCTGCATGGGCAACCGGCGGCCGGTTATTTCTTGGAACAAACAGCGGACTTTATAAAAAAGATCCTGCTGAAGACTCGTTCAGTTTTATTCCGAATACAGATGGACAAGTCTACAACCTTTCCAATATAGACGGACAATTATTTTTATCGCACCACCGTGGTGCTTTTATTATTGAAAATGCAAACTCCGGCTTAATATCTTCTACAGAAGGAAGCTGGACATTTTTAAAATTAAGTGAAGACCGTCTGATTGAGGGTACCTATACGGGTTTACAGCTTTATGAAAAGATTAACGGAGCCTGGAAATTGAGCGGACCCATAGAAGGTTTCAGGGAATCAGCGCGGGTCATGGCCAGAGATCAGGAAGGATTTCTGTGGGTAACACATGGTTATAAAGGTGCGTTTCGCATCAAACTTTCAGAAGATGGAAGGACAGCGGAACAGGTTTCGTTTTATGGAAATCAGAAGGGGTTCCCTACCAACAGGCTAATCAATGTCTATCAGATCCGAAACGAATTATTTTTTACCTCTGAATATGGCGTGTTCAATTACGATAAGGAAACAGACCAGTTTGTGGCTGACAAAATTTTTACCCCAATACTTGGATCCGGCGTACAGATATGGATGATTCGGGAAGACCATACAGGTAACATTTATTTTGTGGGTAAAAATCATATTGGCATTTTAAAAAAGAATCCCACGGGCGAATACGGACTGGAACAGCAATCTTTTCTAAGGATCCGGAAATATCTGAATGACGACTTGCTGAATTTATCCATCATTGGCACCAATCAACTTGCCATAACTGCAAAGGATGGTTTTATTTTTTATGACGGCAGTATTCCTGAGCGGCCGAGTGTACCCTTCAAGGTCTTAATCCGTGAAGTTATAACACATCAGCAAAAGGATAGTGTTTTATTATTTGGAACCCCACGGCAAATGAAGAATAACCGGCCCGAACCGATGCTTGATTTTGCTTCCAATAACATTCGTTTTTCATTTGCTGCAACAACATTCCTGGGAGAATCAGGAGATATTAGTTACCAGTATAAGTTGGAGGGTTTTGATCGGGAGTGGTCGGAATGGAGCAACCAGGCCGTAAAGGAATATACCAACCTCAGGGAAAATAAGTATGTCTTTAAAATTCGCAGCCGGAATATTGTAGGTGAAATCGCGGAAGGAGAATCCTATGCCTTTACCATTCTGCCGCCATGGTATCGTACAACGCTGGCCTATTTATTATATCTGATTTTCAGTGTCTCCATTTTATATGTCAGTTATAAAATCATTAATCGGAGATATCGTCATGAACGCCGGTTGTTATCCATCCGACAAAAACGGGAATTAAACCGAACACAATCAAAATTAAAGGAACTCTCCATTCAATCTGAAAGCAGGATCAACACGCTTGAAAATGAAAAACTGGAATCGGAGATTGGTCATATGAAAACGGAGCTTGCCACTGCCACCATGCACCTGCTGAATAAAAACGAAGTGATGGCATCCATTAAAACTCAACTTTCAGAACTTGCATCGGACAGCAGGCCGGAGAAAATAAAGCAGGAACTTTCCCAGTTATCCAGAGTAATAGAAGATAATCTTACGCGCGATGATGACTGGGAACAATTCAGATTCAGATTTGATCGTGTGCATGGTGACTTTACCAGAAGAATGATGGAGGCATGCCCTTACCTGACGCCACAGGAAATAAAACTTTGTGCTTACCTGAGATTAAATCTGAGCACGAAAGAAATTGCCAATTTGATGAACATTTCTGTCAGGGGGGTGGAAATAAGCAGGTATCGGCTACGCAAAAAACTTGGACTCAACAGAAATGTGAACTTACAGGATCATATTCTGCATTTCTGAGATTAGTGCTGACGATCCATTAATACCAAAGCATAATTTTTAATTTGACCCACATCCACATGGGTTCCAAGTGTCTCAATACTTACAAATCCGGAATTAAAATATTTGCTGATTTTTTTATTGGTCAATGACTGAATGTCCAGCTGATCATAAATACCCGTCACCGCTTTGACTTTTTCCGTCTTATTGAATTTTTTCTTTTCCAGCCACTCCTTCAATTCAGAAGCTGTTTTTCCGCCGGCGCGTTCCAGTGCTTTGATCAGGAGAAAAGTCTTTTTGTTGGATATAATATCACCGCCCACCTGCTTGCCAAATTTATCTTTCTCGGCATACACATCCAGCAGATCATCTTTCAGTTGAAATCCAATTCCAACAGAGACACCAAAATCATACAATAATTTCTGGTCAGACTCCGGTGCGCCTGCCAGCAATGCACCAAACTCCAGACTGAACCCGAGCAGGACAGCCGTTTTCAGACGAATCATTTCCAAATATTCTTTTTCACTGACCGTGTCGCGGGTTTCAAAATCCATGTCCAGCTGCTGTCCTTCGCAAACCTCACGCGCTGTGCGGTTGAATTTGGGGAGTGCTGCCTTCAGAATTTCAGGATGCAGGCCTGAAAGCATTTCATAAACCTGCACCAGCATTACATCACCGGAAAGAATGGCTGTGTTGATATTCCATTTTTCATGAACTGTGGGCTTATTTCTGCGTAGCGGTGCATTGTCCATGATGTCATCGTGCATCAGTGTGAAATTGTGGAACGCCTCAACTGCGACAGCATAAGGCAGTACCTTTTTAAAGTCGCGGCGGTATAAGCCGTAGGCAAGCAACACAAGCATGGGACGAAGGCGTTTGCCGCCGAGCGACATGATGTACCGTATAGGCTCGTACAGGCTTACAGGTCTCTTACCAAACTTTTCCTTTCGGATGGCCGCTTCTATTTCCCTGAGATGGTTCATGAACAAATTTTCAGCAAAAAGAGAAAATTTTACGGGTTTTAAAATATCATCAGGACTCAATCGTCAAATCAATCAGACGACGGTCAATATCTGTTTTCTTAATTCGGACCTTTAACTGATCGCCGAGTCTGTAAACTTTTTTCCTGCGTCTTCCAATTACTCTGAAGTTACGATCGTCAAACTCATAGAAATCATCCTTTAAATCCATCAGGCGGATCATTCCCTCACACTTGGTTTCAATGATTTCTGTAAATATTCCAAAGTCCGTGACCCCGGTGATGATTGCTTCATACACTTTATCCTGCGCCATACTCATAAACTCTACCTGCTTATACTTGATGGAGGCGCGTTCAGCATTCGCTGCGCGCTTCTCACGCTCGGATGAGTGAACGCACTTATCTTCAAACTCCTTTTTGTTTACCGGCTTTCCGCCATCAATGTAGTGCTGTAGCAGGCGGTGAACCATCATATCAGGGTAGCGCCGGATGGGTGATGTAAAGTGTGTGTAGTGTGCAAAGGCGAGGCCAAAGTGTCCGATGGCTTCCGTTGTGTACTTCGCTTTGGCCATACTGCGGACCGCCAGCTGTTGTAAAACATTTTGCTCCGGCTTTCCTTCAATCTCATCCATCAGAGAGTTGAGGGATTTTGAAATCAGATGATCTTCGGTTTTTATTTTATGACCAAACTGGCGCGCAAAGTTTGCAAAGTCACGGACCTTCTCGGGATCAGGATAATCGTGGGTACGATAAACAAAAGTGTTCAAACCCTTCTTTTCTTTTTCACCCGATAACTTACAAACCCAGGTTGCAACAGCCTTGTTGGCCAGAAGCATATACTCTTCAATAAGCTTATGTGCATCTTTTCTGATCTTGGGGATCACCTCCAGAGGTTTTCCTTTTTCATCCAGACGGAATTTTACCTCAGCCGATTCAAAGTTCACTGCGCCATTGCGGAAACGTTCTGTCCGGATCATCTTCGCCATATCATTCAGAAGAACCAGTTCTTCAGAAAATTTTCCGGATTTTTTTTCAATCACTTCCTGAGCATCTTCATAGGTGAAGCGATGGTCTGAGTGAATAACTGTTCTTCCAAACCACTCTTTAATGACTGTTGCATTTCGGTCCATTTCAAATACTGCCGAGAATGTGAGTTTATCTTCATGTGGTCTGAGCGAACACAATGCATTGGATAGTTTTTCCGGCAACATGGGAACTGTGCGGTCAACCAGATAAACAGATGTTGCACGATCAAAAGAATCACGGTCCAGCAAAGTGCCGGGCCTTACATAATGCGTGACATCTGCAATGTGTACGCCGACCTCAACATTGCCATTTCCCAGTTTTTGAAAAGAGATGGCATCATCAAAGTCTTTTGCATCTGCGGGATCAATGGTAAAGGTGAGAATCTTACGAAAGTCCCTGCGCTTTTTAATTTCAGAAGTCGGGATTTCCTCAGAAATGCCTTCTGACTCCAGCAGCACTTCCGGTGGAAAACGAAAAGGCAGATCAAACTCTGCCATAATGGAATGGATCTCAGCTTCATTTTCACCCGTTTTACCGAGAATCTCAACAATTTTCGCTTCCGGATTTTTATCCCCTTCGGACCAGCGGACAACTTCAACGACAACCTTATCATTGGTTACAGCCTGGCCCAGGCTTTCAGGATAAATAAAAAAATCCTGGTAGATCTTTTTAAAATCCGGAACCACAAATCCAAAACCGCGTGACAATTCAAGGCGGCCGACAAACCGGTTGCGCGCGCGTTGTGTTACAGCGACCACTTCGCCTTCAGGATTTTCACCTGTGGATTTGCTGAACAGTTCTACTTCAACAACATCGCCATGTACGGCAGTCCCCAGATCACGGGTGCGCACATAAATATCCTTCATTCCGGTAATACCTGTAACTACATATGCAAACCGCGGGTTAACATGATCTACCTTTCCTGAAAGTGTTTCAGGTTTTTTAGTAGAGGTGAAGCTTCCGTTGGGCAATTGTTTAATGCGTCCGTCTTCTTCCAATTCTTCGAGTAATGCGAACAGATCTTTATTGAGTGCTTTCTTTTTCAGACTGATTTTACGGGCAATCTGTTTGAAGTCATAACCTCTTCCCGGGTTTTGATCAAACAATTCCAGCATTTCCTGACGCAGGGATTTGCGTTCGTCCTTATGCTTTTTCTCCTTTTTTTCCCTGAATTTCTTTTTTGACATATATAGGTGAAGCCTGTGCAATTATTTTATTCATTCGCACACAGGCTATTTTCTGCAAGTTAGTGTAACTTTTATGGTTTAAACCTTTAATCCTGAATTCGCTAAAAATCAATTCCAATAAAAACCCCTATCATATGTCTCAAAAAAACCTGAACATCTGGCACGTTGGCAACTGGTGTGTGCACACCGGACAGAAGTATATTGAAAGTCCCTTTCTTGCAGCCACGAAAGGTGTTGAAATCCTTAATTATGCTCAACAGTTTGTTGATGCCGTCAGCGCCATTCCCGGCGCCACTGTTTTTTCACAACCTTCCTGGGAAGTTTATAACATGTCGCCGGAGGCCTTTGATGAAAAACTCAAGTGGGCCACTACTATTGTGTTCGGTGATGTGGAAACAAAGGTGCTGATGTTGCATCCGGATTTTTTTAACAGAAATAAATGGGGTGATCAGTATGTCACATTTCCTGACCGCTTCATGTTGCTGGAGGAGTGGGTTAAAAACGGAGGTCATTTTCATATGATGGGCGGATGGTACAGCTTCAGCGGTGAAATCGGAAAGGGCGGATGGAAAAGAGTATCATTTCATGAAGTTTTACCGGTAGAATGTCTGGATGGTGATGATCTGATTGAATCCACCTGGTCCTTTCCTGTGAAGATGGACCATCCCGATCATCCGGTTTTAAACGGAATTACGCTGGATGAAATTCCGCCTATCCTTGGTTTTAATGAAACCAAATTACGCCCCGGATGTACCAGCCTGATTGATATTCAGTACATGAACAAATGGTATCCGTTGCTTGCAGCGCGCGAATACGGGAAAGGAAGAGTTTCTGCATTTACCACCAGCGCAAGTCCGCACTGGGGAATCAATCTTGTCAAGTGGAAAAAATACGATCAGCTCTGGCAGCAGCTTTTCACACGACTGTAAAAACTGAAGTATTTATCTGCTAAAGTCTTTGATGACTTCTTCGAGCTTTCCGACTGCGTGAACTTTAATTTTGAAGCGATCCGGAATCTGGGCTTGCTGAAATTTTGAGATATAAATTTCTTTGAAGCCCAGTTTCTCCGCCTCAGAAATTCGCTGATCAATTTTCGTGACAGGACGCATTTCGCCGCCAAGACCGACTTCTGCCGCAAAGCAGGTTTTATCAGACACCGGAATTTCTTCAAGTGAAGAAACCATGGCCATGCATACAGCAAGGTCTATAGCAGGGTCTTCCACATACAATCCGCCGGCCATGTTCAG
Source organism: Cyclobacteriaceae bacterium (assembly GCA_049430945.1). Lineage (GTDB taxonomy): Bacteria > Bacteroidota > Bacteroidia > Cytophagales > Cyclobacteriaceae > ELB16-189. The sequence continues at coordinate 11,594 of JBMTCO010000019.1, read as the reverse complement.
AAACACATCCTGCATGCCCATCCTGAAACCGCAACGCTTTTCAAGAACTGCGAGCATCATATTAAGTCGCTTGTGATCAAATCCGTTCGGATTACGCTGAGGTGTACCGTATGATGCCGGACTTACCAGTGATTGTACTTCAATGAGCAGCGGTCTGTTTCCTTCAATCGTTGCACCGATGGTAACACCGCTAAGGGGAGCATCTTTGGGTGAGATCAGGATTTCGGAAGGATTAGTTACCTGACGCAATCCGGAGCCCAGCATTTCATAGATGCCTATTTCAGCTGTTGATCCGAAACGATTTTTAGTGGTGCGCAGAATCCGGTACGATAAATGACGATCGCCTTCAAACTGCAATACCGTGTCCACCATATGTTCGAGCACCTTCGGACCTGCCAGCATTCCGTCTTTGGTGATATGCCCTACCAGGAAAACAATGGTTCCGGTTTCCTTGGCAAACTTCAGCAACTCAGCAGCACATTGTCTGACCTGTCCAACGCTGCCGGCCACACCATCAAGCACGGGTGAATACAAGGTCTGAATGGAATCAATAATCAATACAGATGGTTGTACCTCTGCGGCAGCAGTGAAAATATTGCGGGTATTGGTTTCTGTGAGCAACCAGGTTGTGGGACTGGCCGGTACAGGTAACCTGTCTGCACGCATTTTTATTTGCTGATCACTTTCCTCGCCGGACACATAAAGTGTTTTTCTTCCATTCTGAGCCAGGGCGAGCTGCAGCATAAGTGTTGACTTGCCGATGCCGGGTTCACCGCCGATCAGAATCAGACTTCCGGCCACCATGCCGCCACCAAGTGTGCGGTCAAGCTCCTGGTCATGGGTTGTAATGCGCCGTTCGGGCAGTGCTGATACCTCACCAATCAACGCTGGTTTTGCCGAGCGATGCTGAGGCTCGGGCCGCCATTCATTTTTTGAATCAGTTTTGGAAACAATCTCTTCAGCGAAAGTATTCCACTGTTCGCATGATGGACATTTGCCTAGCCATTTGGCCGACTCATAGCCGCAGTTCTGGCAGAAATAAACGGATCGCTGTTTGGCCATTGGGCAAAGCTATGAACAAGTCACCAGCTTTGAATCATTTCCTGACTGCACTGATTTTTAAAGCCTTGTTTCCTTCAAACCGAAATGTCAGTATTGAATCTCCGCCATCCTCACCTGTGCCCTCAGGTTTGAATAATTCTATTTCGCTGCCATCTTCTGAAATTTTCTGAAGATGTCCGTATTCCTGCAGCGTTTTATTCCAACCTGAAGTATCCTGAAGGTATACGAGCAAAAATTCATCGGCAGCGCCTGCGAATCCGTTGAAAAGGATGTCCCCGCGGCTGTCACCATTCAGATCCAGAACATGAAACAAATCAAGAACTGAGGAGTCTGGGTTTTCATTTACCATACCATTAATCAAAGAATCACCAACAGATTTTAATAATGTGGTCTTTTCACTTACAGAAAGAGGTCGTTCCAGATCATGCCAGTTCATGGTTTCTTTTTCAGCCGGCGCACAGGCTGAGAGAATTACAAACAGAATCAACAGTCTCATAGTTTTATTTTTTTGGTTTCAGAATTTGGGTTTGAAATGGTGTAGCCGGCTTGTCCGGAGTATCCCATGAATAGAAGCGTGCACGTGATCCTCCGGCACCAAGATATTTACGGACATAATAGCTGTTTGAATTATTAAGATCAATGATGTCCTTGTTAGGGCCACCCTTTCGTTCAGAATGTATTAGTGTAAATCCGGTTACCTGATCCATATTATCTCTTACAATATCTGAAATAAATGCCACATGTGACTGATTCGGGAAGACCACAATATTTCCTTCAACAATTTCATTAATCGGGACCTCGCGGGTCAGCGGCTGATCCAGAATATTTTTAACGCCGGTGTTGTCGGGTTTGCCCTTCACGTAATTATTAAGCGTTCCAAAACCGGAGGCAGCTGCGCACTGACTCACCATTCCTGAGCAATCCACCGGTAGTCCCGGTGTACCGCTGTGATATCCTGCAAATCCATATCCTCCTGTTCCCCGGGGATCAGGATTTTTACGAACATACTGTTCAGCCTCTTTCAATGCCCGCGCACGCTGTGCTGAATCTGCCCCAAGGGGATCAGGGTAGAGAACAGGGTTATTGGTATTCCATGCATATAGTGACTCATGATCTTTTACAACAGGATCAGCCTGCTGGAACCGTGCCTGCGTCGGTTCATAGGTTCTGAATTTTTCAGGCCACAACCATCCTGTTTCAAGAGCTTCATCATCCCTCATACCATTAAATTTTAATGGAGAAGAAATTGTGTTTTCTCTGTTCTGCTGACTGATGGTCATTCCAAACGGAAAATACTCAGTGCGCTGAATTACAGGTGAGTGATTGTGAGTGACTTTAAAATCATCAAAATAGACATCCAGCGGTACCGATTCTTCATTACTCAGGTAGATATACACAAAGCCCTGTTCTCTTATTTTGAGAGCCGGAATTTTCAAACGCTCATGAGCCGCATCCTGGCCATATTCTCTTGATATGTCACTCATACGGATATACCCGGACTGTTCTGACAGCAGATTAAAATTCATATCAAATACAAGCCAGTTCAGGTAGGCTCTGGGGCCTTTCCCTGATGAGCCCGAAGTATTCTGAAAAGATGCATAAGGAAATGAGGAAGTGCTTGATATATAAGAAGCGCCATCTGTTACAATTGTAGTTGAACCTGAGCCAATCAGTGAAACGAGGCTTGATAGTGCCGAGGTCCAGTTCTTTGTGTTCGGGTCAACATACTTAGCCCATGCCTCTGCATCAATGACATCTCCCGGCATCACAGAAAGTGAGCATGCGAGTCCGTAACGTTCATTAGTGGAGCCGTTTAATCTTACTGCTGTTCCTGAAAGGTAAGCGTTTGTCCGGTCAAACAAAGATGAAGTCACCAATCTGACATTATCAAGTCTCAGGAACTGCTTTCTTTCCAGAGAAGCACTTGCAGGTTCAACAGTAGCAAGTCGGTCATCTGTTTTGGGATTAGCCGTGAATATCGTTCTGATGTTTCCCAGATGATCTTTTAAGTAATACTGGTAATCAGGTTCTGAAGGAGAAATCTTAGTGATCTCAACCTGATTAAGATAAAATCTCTCTCCATTCAGAACAGTTGCCGACCATGTCAGTCCTATCTGCAAAGTGCCCGCAGCAGTTACATCGATAATCTGTTCCGCTTCATGCTCTGTAGTCTGAGAACCGGTAATGGCGGCCCCCGGCCAAATAAGGTCGACACCGTTCAATTTTGCATTGACATAAACAGGGCTGGAAGCTCTGGCTTTTCCTTTATCACGATAACCTTTTACCCGCACCAGATAGCGTTCTCCATTGGTTACGGACAGCAAACCACCAATGGACTGAATGCCTGATCGTGCTGTTGTTGAGGAGGAAGTAACAACCAGATATTTTTCTCCATTGACTGTAGCTGCTGAAATAGTTGATCCACTGATGGTATAGGCATTTCTGTTTGTGCCGTCCTCCAGAAAAATTGTTTCTGTATTTTGCATTACAACCCTTCCTTCAGGATGCACAATCGTTCTCATCTGATCCTGGTCATACTCAACAGGGCCACACCATTCAGTCTGCCTTACACCGGCAGTAACTGCTGACGCTGCGCCTGTAAACCATGAAGTCTCAGCAATTTTTTCGCCTTCGGCTGTGTAGATATACTGAACCCTGTTTCCTCCACGGTCGACTATTTCAGGAAGGTTCAGAAAATTATACTGAATTGACTGAGTGATACCCTTATTCAGATCCTTGAGCATATTTCCGTTTCGATCATATGAATATTCAGCAGCTGTTCCTGTATTTCCATCAACAAACATTTTCATTTTTTCTGTTGAACGATCCTGAATATTTGAAAGCTGATTAGATGATGCTGTGTATTGATATAACAAGTCATCCTGAATCACGCCGCCGGCTTTCCGGTTTAATGATCGGATGTTTCCATTCAGGTCATATGCTGTAACCCGCTCTTCATTACCTGAAAGAGTCCACGAGCCCGGAGTATTTGATGTTTTCTGAATTCCGGACAGAAGTCTGTTCATTGGATCATACTGCATTACAAATCCTGTGGATGTAATAACTCCTTCGCCCAAATAACTACCTGAACTTAGGGAAGAGATCAGGCCATTGAACCGAGGCTGGTTTCCAATTGCAGGATCAGTCTTTTCATATTTTATTTCCTGACTAAAAAGATCCGGAAATTCAGCCGCAGTGGGATCATTAAGTTCCTGACTACCATTCATTGCCTCAGGCCAGCCACGCACATTATAGCGATAGTCAACTTTTTGCTTTGGCTTTAAGTCCGTAACCGCCGCATGCAGTGCCTTTGACTTCAGAAGTTCACGGTTATCATATTCGTTTGAGGCGATTACAACCTCCGGCTGAAGACCGATGCGATGTCTTGTTTTCAAAAGTCTTCCCCTGTGATCATATTCATAACGCTCTTCCGTAACCACCGACTCAGAACTGAAAGATGTATGCACGGCTGCAATAGTTGATTCGGGAGAATTAAGTGAAACATCGGCCATCAGAATTCCTGTTGAAGGATAAACAGAAGTTCTGAGCAACACATTGTTCCTGTAATAACGAATCGTGCCTGCCTTGCGCTCAATCCGAAAACGATCGCCATAGCGATAAGTTCCGAAACTGCCGGTCACAAACTTACCTGCTGCCTGCTCGAAAATACTGATGCTGCCCGTGTTATTCAGATAAATTGCATAATCCACAGATGTATAATTTGGATTTGTATTCTGATCCGAAAGACCGACTGCGCGCAGCATCGTTGTTTCTGTCGCGGTAAACTCAAGCCAACCGTCAGCTCCTGCTGCAAGCGTCTGTGAAGAGACGGCGCCTGAGGTCCAGCCTGCTGTTGCATTGCCACGCACCAGCTTGTTTCCCTGAAGCATAAGTCCGGTCTGCTCTTTCCATGTAACATCCCGGGAGGAATGGTTTAATCTTTTTGCAGTCATCTGACCATTGAAGTCATACGCCATGGAAATGATATCAACTCCGCCTTTATAATTTTCTGAATGAACCTGCACAGGCCTCAGCTTCTGATCATACCAGATCACTGTTCCAAGCCATGTTGCTCCGCCGGTGCTGCCACCATCAAGCACTTTCACTTTCCTGCCTGTTTCAACTCCGCTGAACGGGCCCGCTGCAGCAGCTGTACCCGCTACAGCATCCGGAATAAAAGCAAAGGAGTTATTCCATGAAGTATTGAACTGATACTGGTCAAAATAAATTACCCTGAGATACCGGTTCAGATCCGCTTGCGTTCCAGTGGTTACCACAGGGTAAGAGCGATTTGAATATCCATGAACATTATTGGCAGCATATCCGATGAACTGTTCATAAGGCAATGCCCATGTTTTGTTTTTGTAGAAGTTGTCGACAACATTCTGCATCATGCCCTGTGAAAGAAGTGCAGCGGTGTCTTTAATGCCGGATGCTATCATTCTGTTCATCATGTCATATTTGAAAAAAATCCAGCGATAAGGCGAGGTGGTTCGCTGATTTCCGTCCTGTGTAAGAACAAGGCGGTCACGATGATCATATACCATATAAACAGAATCGCGTCCGGGCTCCTGAATGACAGCGACTCTGCCTTGCTTATCATAACGGTACCGGAATCCCATAGACCCTATCTCCGAAGCTGCGGGGTTTCTGTTTCCCTGAACAAGATTTTTCACAAGCTCAGGCTGCAAAACAAATCTGAGTCTTCCTGTCAGATCATATATATAATAAGTCTGTGCCCAGTGCAGAGGATCATTAAGAACCGCAGGAGCAACAGCCTGAATTTTTTTGAGAATAACCTTTCCGCTGCGATCTGTGTATGTGCGGGTTTCAAGACCCTCTTCATCCTTTTCAGATTTGACTTCCAGAACACCCGTTGCATAGAAACCTCCTTTTACCTGTTCTGACTCCTGTGTTTTACGAACCGGTAAACCTGTCTGAGCATTTATATCCCAAACAATAACCTGCTCCTGATCAGCGGATGTGCCGTGAATGTTATGACCTTTTTTGAAACGGGAAGATTTTGCTGCAGACTTCCAGGCCTGACCGGGCTCCAGTATTTCAGTCACTTTATCCAGTGGTGAATTGTCATAAGTTAATTCGGTATAAGGTGAAGCATCGTTGAATCCGGAAAGGATAATTGGATTGTAGCGGTCATCTGTTCCCAGCAGGTTTTCATTGAAGCTGCCATCTATTCCTTCAGTAACCGCGGGAAGAAATTGTCTGACATTTCTGCCGCGTGCATCATATACAAAAGGTGTGACCTGATCTTTGCCATTGGGCGACCAGGCCCTTTCAACGATCTGTAAGGGACGGCCCAGACCATCAAGATAGTGGACAGTTTGGTTGAGGGCCTGGGTATTGACGGGGCCGGCTGTGGACTTGCCGGGAGTTTCCATGATAAATGAGTTCCGGGCGGAGACAGCAAACGGTGTTCTCACTTCGAACGGCAAAGATTTTCCTGTCCCCGAAACACCTGATGCAGTTACCTCTACCGAATATTTACCCGGCTCAGTAATTTGAAGTTCGCGACCAGTTCCAATTAGTTTATTGTCTGAGTCTTTCCATTTATAAGTGTCAAAGTCTTTGGAAACACTCAGCAACACCCGGCCTCCCGAAGGGAGAAAATTCAGATCTGATACTATAGTCGGCATCGGGACAATTGTAAGTGATAATTGCCGGGCGGGACCGATACATCCATTATCTCCTGCTAAAACTACTGTTCCAAATCTTGGTATATCTGCAGCTATCGATTCAATCAACAAGGAAGTTTGTGATGAAACAAGCGCGCCGGACTGATCATACCAGCGATAGCCTGTTCCTTCCTGAGCTCCGGAAGCCTCAAGTAAAAATGTTCCAGCACCGAAACGCTTCTCACCGGATACAGCTGGAGCATCAGCAGGACTTTGATTAAACCGGATACTGACATCATCAAAACTGCTGCATCCCGAATTAGTGATGACCCACCGCAACACATAATCAGTGGATATATTTCCGCTGAACATCGTATTTGGATTTGCAGGATCAGAGAATGATCCGTTTGTACCTGTCACAACACTCCACAACCCGGTCATACCATCAGGCACAGCAGAACCATTGAGCCGGATGGATTTCAACCCGCAAGTTTCAGTACCTATCATATCAGGACCTGCATAAGGGACCGGCGGTGTAGTACAACCACCTGTTACCTCAACACGCAGAATAGCGAGCTGAGTGTTGCCATCGTAAAATTCAACATCAAAAAATCCGGGTTGCTGCCAGGTGACATCTGCATAATAGACTGCACCGGAAGTGTATGTAGTTACTGTTGCAGGGCCTGTAACCCAGCGGGGTTGAGCGATCAGATAATCATCACTGAAACTGAACGTATTTTTTTCTCCTGCTGCAACCTGTTCAGGTCCTGTAAGGCCCTGAGCGGATAATTTAGAAGCAGATAAAAGCATGCATGCTATCAGGAAAAAGTATCGGACTGTGATTAATGCCTTCATAAATTCAATCAATAAACAGGTTGAACAAAAAACTTATAGGGAAGAACCTTTTCCTTTCCGCTTGAGATGTCAATTGTCACAGAGAAATTGCCTGAGCGCCGGTCCAGTTGTATCAATCCCGGAACATCTCTGAATAAAATATCATAGCTTGTAATCTCCGGCGCAGACAGAAGGGGTGTGCGCCGGAAACTGAATTCATATTGTATCCGGTTTGATTTCTGTGTGAACAGGATTTTATTATCCGTGAACTCAAAAGTTCCTGAACAGTTAAAGGCCTGTCCGGTCTCCAGACTGACAGCCCGGTTTACAATCCATTTATTTACTATAGCTTTAGAATTCTGACCAAAATTTTTTTTGATCATACATACAAGTGTGGTAATCATGATGGTAAGGATGATTTTATTTTTCATGGCTTTTTTCCGTATTGGTACTGGTGTTTTTTAAGAAGATTTTTTTCAGAATCGCTGATGGTGATCAGTCGCCCGGTCAGATCATATTCATAATAAGTTGAGATGTTGTTCGGATCAGTCACTGAGGTAATACCCGTGAGCGGTTCAAGAGTATATGATGTCATTTGTGCCTGCACCGGATGAAAGCGCACATCATCAACCTGACCTGTGAGGCTGATCAGAAATGATCCGCTTTGATCAGGCTTTACCTCACGGAATTTTAACAGCCATAACCCGCCGCTTTTTTCAAACCATGTAAGCCGATAGGTTGTGGCAGGATTAAGTCCGGTCATTGAGCGGGTAAACCCTCCCGTTTTACTAAGCGTTCCGCAATGGCTGTCGCCGGTCAGACTGTTCCCCTGTCCTTCTCCTTTTTCAAATGAAGTATAAAAGACTTCAGCTGAACGGGCACCAAACACTTCTGAAATGACTTGCGTCTGATCCGTATTCCAGATCAGCGTTGAGATAATGCCCTCGCGTGATGTTTGCGAAACCGGTCTGCCGGTAGCAGTGTATTCTGTAAATTCTGTTTCCGGAAAACGCACACCATCCCTCCATATTTCTGTTTTCAACGGCTCCGCAATCAATCCCTGGGTTGCCCAGTTTTTATAATGTGTCTGACGGAATTCGCGCTGGATTCCATTGATCCATCCGGAAACTTTCACAGGTTTTGAAATCCTGTTCTGGCTTGTCAGTAAGTCATAGCCGGGGTCACTGAGGTTGTAGGGATACTCATATCTGTTAACACTGATGTTGCCATTGCTGTTGACTGTGCTGTCGGATGAGACCTGCAGCCGGTTGTTGTATTTATAAAACACTGATCTGCCAATCCCCGGCTCCTCTTTTTCAATTTCAGAGCGCAACAAACGCGTGGTTGAAAATTCAGGTGTGTATTTTGTAAACAAAAACATGGATCGCTGAAATGATTCCTGAGTATCCGGAAACAATAAGGGCGCATATCTGTATGATTTTGAGATCCCGGTTACAAGGCCGGGAGGCGGTGCGACAGCACCCTGAATACCGGTCACAATATGATCCGAAGTGACCTCTTTTACTTTTACACCGGCTTCATTTTTCAATTCCGTTTTCCACACGATTCCGTGAATGTGATCCTGCGGAAGCGGAACAAAAGGATAAGATCCTGACAGTGCCCAGGTCGTGGGTCTGAAATATTTTATTTCACTGCCCGCGTTGGCAGAATCATCATCACGCACAGTAACCCTTGAATAATAAACAGGGCTGCCTGAATGAAAGGTGAGTGGATTTAATGATTTGAAACTTTTCCTGACTGCAGGATAATTCCATTCATAATAGAGCGGAAGACTGTTCTGTCCGCCGTCACCGGGACCACTTCTTTCCCGGCAATCAATTGCATCATATACCTGATAAGTAAACTCCTTGTCAAGTTTTGATAAATAGCTTCCTGAGCTGAATCCGGCTTCATCATTATAGCTGTAGCGCTTTTGCATGCAGCCTGCCGGACGTCCGGGATCAGGACAATCCTTTGTTGCAGCTACACGGATGCCACCTGCGGGCACATTGTAAAACATCGGCTTCAGATTGTCGGGATCGGGATCAAAAAAATCAATATTGAGTTGAAACGATGCGGCCTCAGCACTGCCGGCATTTACTTCAAGCAGATAAGTTCCGGGCTCAATACGAATCCAGCGCGATACCGATTCACGGACACACGCCCCGAAATCACCGCACCCCTGCATGACAACATCACCTGTAAGCGCTGCACCGAACACAGGATATAACTTCGGGGCCTGATCCGGATATAATGAGCGCATCTCATCCGAGTAAGTATAGTAGGTACGGCAATTAATTCCGGAGCAACCGGTAAGCGGACCAAAAGAAGCATTGAGCTGTGCAGATGTTCCTTTAATAAATGCCTGATGAGATACAAGTGCATAGGTTACCTGATCAAACACAAAAGTTTTTGAAGCGCTGGTCGTGGTGTAAGGCTCAGCGTTAAAAGAAAAATTATAGTTACGATTAGCGGACTCAGGTTCCTGTTCCTGAAAATCCGCTGCACTCATCCTTATCTGATTCTGCTCATAGAAAATTTCTGTTACTCCACCCGTTGGCCAGCTGATACTTTTCAATGCGCCCTGCAGTGTTGAGAGAAAATCTGATCTTCGGTCGCCACCCAGTTCAGGAATGGCGCTGGGATTACTTCTTCCGTTATAGAATCCCCAGTAATCCTGCGCATAAGGATTTTGTGCCGGATCAATCAACTTGCCCTCAGCAGGCTGCGTTATTACCGGCGTTGATACCGGGTAATAATCAAAATCGTATTGCTCATCCCTGCCTATCAGTAATCTGCTTAATAGCGGTCTGGCCTGAAGATCATAGGTAAAGGCAATCTGCTTCACGATCCGTTCATTCATATTGCGGACTTCAATACCAGTGGCAAGAGGAATAAATCCCTGAATGTCCTGACGCGTAACCGTGAGCCTGTTACCGCCAGGCCATTGAATAGAGTTGAGAAATGGAGCCTGCACATCAGTGCTGCTCCATTGTTGTAAATGATTTATATCACGGACAAAAACTTCCTGGTTGTATCCTGAGTTGTTGTTGCCGCCAAGTGTGGCACAATCCACCATGACACGCTCGCCGTACGGATTCAGCGTCCGGTCAAAAGTTTCTCCATGCCGGATATCGCGTAGTGTTTTCTTTCCGTAAGTAAAATTTATCTGACGACCTGAAGGCATTTGAATTGATGTCAGGTGCCATGCCCCGGTATAATCCTGCATCTTCTCCTGATTATATTGATAAGGGGAGTAAAACGAAGTCGTCTCTTTTTCATTGAAAATATATTTATGACCGCCCGCATCGGTGATCTCTATTTGATCCCATCCAAAAACAACTTTCGCCTGTTCGGTGTTGGCGGTTACGGAGATTTGCTGACTGCTGAGCGGACAGGTGTTGCAGTTTGTTGAAGTGATAAAGAAGGAGAACACTACTTCCCCTGCTGAAACAATAAATTTATCAGGCTCGGCATCATATAATCCGGAAGCGAAATCCTGAATAACAGTTGTGGGAAGATCGGCGGGAGACTGGAAATTTTTGACATACTGACTTCGGCTTTCTGCTCCAAAATATCCGCGGACATGTTCATCCGGGAGTCCGCGGACCTCGCGGGTTACAACCCCGCCAAGTCCGGCTATTGACCATCCAAGTCCGACTTCGCCCGGAGCCTCTTCAAGTTTCAGTCCGCTGTATGAATATCCCAGTGTTACCGGCCATTTGAAATCGTCTGAGTTGATTTCAAACAGTGGAATCGAATAATCCAGAAGTCCCGCGCTTAAGTTTACGGGAACCTGGCCTGCTTTCACCATGGCTAATGCGGAAGGTGAAACGATGTAACCCTGTTCGCGCACAGGTTGTGCAAAAGAATTATGGATGCTAAGGGCAACAACTCCTGATATGAACAGAAGTTTTAACTTATCTCTGAAAAGTTTTCTGCCGGGATAAATTATCCGGCGGATGTGTTTGTGCTGCATAGTAGGTTGTGTTTATAAAAAACTTCACAACACTACCGCTTAGAGTAAGCTGAAAACAGGTGAAAAACACGGTAAGTGAATCCGTA
>JBMTCO010000018.1:0-28794 GCA_049430945.1 Cyclobacteriaceae bacterium | reverse complement strand
CGGCTGGTATCATGTTAATCTGAGCTAAGATTATATTTCAAGTTAAGATAAACCATCCTTCCCTCTGCGCGTTGACGCTGGACGCGCGAATCTTTTGCGGGCAGAAAATACTCCTGATTGGTGAGGTTGAATACTGAGGCACCTATTTGGAATTTTTTCCATCTAAATTGAAGATTGGCATTAATTACAAAGGCATCAGGATTTTGTTGTGCAACTGAAATAGTTTGCTGAAGAAATACGCCATCGGTATCGAAAAGAAACGGCGAATTAACGACAACACCTGCGATGTATTGCGCATTAACGCCCAACAGAATCCGCTGAAGGCCTGAGGTACTATTTCCTGACATCGACTTTTTAATTCCGCCCTTTAAGGCGGGGTTGTAAATAAGGTTGAATCCTCCCTTCAAATAAAGTCGTGGATAAAGAAAAAGACTGTCTTTTGAATAAAATGAAGCTGTGCTTAAGGCAGTCAAATAATTTATACCTGTATCCTCCTTAAATTTATTTTCCTTGGCAAGGGAAATATTAGCAAAAGCTTCAAAGTCTAGTTTTCTAGTTTCTTGGTTTTCAAACTTGTAACGAAAATTTATATCATATCCGGATAATCTTGCTGCGCGCAGGTCATTGATGTAGCCAGTTGGTCCCGTAATAAATTCATTTTGAATCAAATTGATGAACCTGCTGAACTCATAATGAAGCACTCCGCCTTTATCATTCAACCCAACATCCCCAAAAAGAGTAAGCTCACCACTTTCAATAGTTTTAGAATTTAATTGATCATTTCCCTGAATTGAACCATCACCAGTGAGGTTTATAGAACCGCGTCGAAACCAAAACGGTGGCGGAAGAAATGCCGAATTATAAGCAGCTTTAAATTTATAAGAAATAACTCTGTCGGCATCTGCTGGCGGCACAAACACGGCGGCAAACCGGGGAGAGAATTCTTGACCCCAGCGGAACTGCTCCATGGTAGCGTATTGATTATTGTAATTGAATCGGACGCCGCCAGTAAATACCAGTTGATCCAGAATCAAATGTTGTTCTGTCAGTGTATAAAAACTGGCTGAAAATTCGTATAAAGGATCAGAGGGATCCTGACTGAAATGGTCACCGATTTTATCCAAAATCATAGAATCGCCACGAGTAGTAAAAAAATTATAAAACCAATGATTTACCACACCCTCTACTCCGGCTAGAAAATAATTATGTTTACTATGAGTACCCTTTTGAAGAGAACTGCTGGAAAATTCAAGACTAGCTGTTGCTCTTGACTCACCACCCAGCAACCTGGAATTACCGCTATTTCCGATGGAACGCTGGGGAAAATAAATGTCCTTGTTGAAAAAGTCAAATCCAGTTTTTAGGACCAGGGAGTTATTGCCGAATCGTTGCCTGTTGTTAAGAAAATCGTACTCAAGATGTGTGAAAATTCGAGAGTCCAAGCGATGACGAATGCGCCTCAAAGAATCATTTTCCAGGCTATACCAAATATTGGAACTCCTTGGTCGGGCAATGGCTAAATCGCTCCCCTGAAAATTCATGGTCACCTGCAGGGCTTTAGTATTGTAGGCCAGCAAAAAATCATAACCAATAAAATAGCGGTTGATATATTCTTTGCCGTTCAATTGAGCTGCACGAATGCCATCATCGGGCAACACCAGCTTATATTTTGATTTTGAGTAATCGATTTCACTTCCACCGCTATGCAAAAAGGTTCCTGAAAAATAAAGGGATTGGGTATTAGTGAATTTCTTTGACCATTCATAGTTTAGGTTATAAGAGTTTTCCCTTAAACTCAAATTCTGAAAGTTATTTCCATTACCAATATTTACTGATACGTCCTGCCAATTTTCTCGTGTTCCATTTTTGGTGATGACATTGATCACGCCGCTAAATGCATTTCCACCGAAGATTACTGAACCAGGGCCTTTCAGGATTTCAACCCGCTCCACATAATTCATACTTATCCAATCCGGACCTGCGGTAGAGCTCAATAGATCATTGAGTCTATGACCATTAATTAGAATCATGATGTCCTGAAGTGTGTTACTTGAAGTTCCGCGGGTACCAAACAGTCTTTCATTACTATCGCCAAGTTCGGCAAAACCAGATGTTAACCTGATCAAATCAAGGAGATTTCTCGCTCCCAGCCGTTCAATATCCTCGCGAGTGTAAATCACGACCGAAGAGGGAACAAAATCAATACTTTGACCATGCTTATTCACAAAAAGCGCAGTATTGTTCTTGGTATCCAGAAATTCAATAATGAAGGCTCTTAGCTGAGGATTAATAAAGTTTAGGTCATTAGGAGAGAAGGTGGGGCTGTAGTCGTAGTAGGCATTTAGGTACTTAAGTGTTTCCTCCCTGAAGTCAAGGGCAAAGCTGAGCTTGATGCCAAGTTCAAGCAATACCGGTTTCATATAATTACCTGCAAAAGGATAATATTTTTTGTACAACTCCTCGATCAACTCAAATCCTTGCTGAAATTTATTAAGCTCAAAGTAACTTCCTGCCGTTTGGATTCGCTCACTCAGGAGTGAATCAACCACTATACCACTTTTTTTAATTTGAGCAGTTGCCTGGATGGAGGCAACCTCCATCAAGATAATTGCCACAACAGTACAAATTCGGATGAATATCAAACAGTGCTTGCTCATGGTTCTGAAGTAATGCCATCTAAACTGAAATTTGGTATGACCCAATAATTCCGTAATTCATTCTGGCGTTTTCGAAGTTTTTGAGGATCGGTAGACCAAATAGATAAACGACCAGCCGCAGACCGATTAATTTTTTCATCTGCCTGCCCACGGCTCAATGCAAAAAACCAACCACCCGAAGTGAGTTGAAGATCCATGATGGGCTGTAGCTCTTTGAAAGTTATCGGTTCCACTAGGATATTAGCTTCTGAGATAACAAATTCATCCAAATTCCAGACGTTGATGATTTTATCTTGCCCACCGGTAATTAGCAGCTGATTTTTTTCATCAAGTTCCATAGCGTTAATTGAATCGAAATGCCGGTTAACATCCCGGTACACTATTCGGTTAGTCTTCAAATCAATTATTAACAACTCACCGCCTTTAATACCAAGTGCAAGCCAGCCTTTACTATTGATGATCTTCAGACAGGTTATCTGGGAGCGATCCGGTAATTGTGCATCAATTTTCTCCAGAATGAATCTGGACTTGGACTCAGAAGGCTGAAGATTCACCTTTAGTAGTTCATTATCTTTACCGTTACTAACCAGGTATCTTTCCGACAATGAATAATCCACAGCATTAAGTTTATTTTCGATTACCAAAGAATCAACCAGCTTGTAATCCCGGAAATACCCTATGGTACCGGCTCGTCCTACAGAAATAAATTCATCATCGGCCAAAGGATAAATTGCTATTACATTTTCAGTGCTCCGTCGGACAGTCACCTTTGCCTGATTGAATCTGATTAAACCATCAACAGTTCCAATAAAAAGATTTTTTCCGGTCAGATCGTGACGAACTGTTCGAATTCCAGAAATTAAGCCACCAGGAATTTTAGAATCTTCCGTCATGGTAAACTTGTAAATATCAAGATCCTTTATTGAGGTAAAATCCAACCTCCAGATTTTATTCTGATCTGTACCAATCACCAACCGGCTAATGGATGATCCAGGGTAAATATCCATGGAGGTACCATATCTGATGTTTTCAAACTGAATCCGGGTGGGTGACTCAATATTCTGGTTGATTTGCGCTAAGTTTGAAATGGATAATTTTCTTGCTGAAGAATAAGCTCGTTGCAAACCTTGAGGATTCCGGCCCGACTTCAAAGAAGAAATAAAATATGGGTCCTTCTCCAATTTCTCCAAAATTAGAAATGCCGCATCCATCATATTAGCGGCTATCTTATTTTCAGATTCAAGCTGGCTATCCACACGTCTGCGCGCATTAAAAGAAATCATATTGATCTTAGAAAGCCGTTGGAGAAAGTCCAGTTCCAGATTACTATTCCTGATAAAGAGTTCATTTTCGGATAATTCAGTTTTTAATAACTCGTTGCGACGACTCATCTCACGCTGTTCGGACAAGGCTTGTTGAGCGATCTGATTTTGGCGATCTGCCTCAGCCTTCGACTTACGCGCCGAGTCCTGCTCCTGCCGGGCGACCATACGACTAATTCTGGAATCAGAGATAGCCTTAGCAGCCATTATTTTTGAACTATCTGCTTTAGCTTTTTCCCGCTCTGCCTTTTCAGTTTCAGCTTTAGCCAATTCACGGGCATCCAGTGCTGCAGACTGTGCTTTATAGGCCTGCCGTGTCAGATACAGCACGACTATCCCTGTAAGCACTGCCACAATAAAACCTGAAATAATGAATTTTCGCATTCTGGCAGACCGCGCCAATTGAGCATTTTTTTCGTCCTCCAAAATGGCCTGATTTCGATCAGCCAACGCTTTACTTTTCAAGACGAAATTTTTCACCACCTCAAAGCCAGTATCGCGGTCTGATTTATAGCGAGCGGCCCATCCGGCATGCGGTTTGCATATCTCATACCATGCCCAAACTGTTGACAGCTTAATACCTTCATAAAATGGCTCTTTGTTTGCCACGTCTTTGACTATATCAAGATAGGTTAAGGAGTTCTGATGTTCTTCCGTAATCCATCCTTTAAGCCTAGACCAGGCTTGCAGAATCACGGGTTGTGAAATGGTCACATCGGACTGTATTGATACTTTTCCTGGGGTAGGGTCGAGAATGATTTCGAGCTGATCAAGCCTACTGCGTACATCAATGGAAGGTAAGACACGGATCGCTCCACATCGGTCATTCGTAAAGCGCCTCAGTATACTTAAAAGCGATTCCTCGGAGCAAAGTGTAATGGTCATAATTTCCTTTACAGAGCGCTGTATAGCAAAGGTTCCATAAAGGTTTGTACCCGCCAGTGATTGAAACAACAGTCGGCAAGTATTCTTTTCCATCTCGGAGAGTTGGAGATATATTTCTTCTAACTGCTTTTCAATCGAATCATCAGGTCCACCAATTTCTTCCAGGATTTGCCAGGTTAATTCAATTGGTTCCGTACGTTGTATCAGCTCATGGAAATCATCCTCCCATTGCCCGCGCTGGTCAGTCTGGAACTGATCCATCTCTTTCAACTGATCGTTGAGCAGCAGGTAATTTTGTTCATGATAGGCACGTAATTCTAAAAGTGTACCAGGATTCTGAAGTAGTGACGCCATCCAGGGTCGACGTGAAACCCATATTCCTAGCCCAGGATCAGCCTTGAATTGATGTTCAATATGTTTGAGTAATTGCGACACTTTCATCCGGTTCAGTTGATCCACACACTGACTGAGTGCGTGTTGGAATTTGCCAGGAATAAATTCATGATGGAGGTAATAATCTCCCAGCTGACGGATAAAACTATCTTCTATCTTAAAGAGTCGTGTTTCGTTAATTTTCTGAAACAGTCCAAAGAGATCCTGACGTCCCGGTTGCTGAATGGAGTAGGAATTATCCTTGATTTCCTGCATCAAGCGAGGAAAGCGAACAAACTCTCCAATGTGCTCAGATTGAACAGCTGCAATAATAGTAATTGGGTAAGCAGTCTGGCCGATTGCTTCAATCACCCGGTCAATAAACAGGTCTATTTCAACACTAGCTGAATTGCTTTCAGCATCAGCATTAAATAAACATAACTCTTCCAATTGATCAATGAACAATAGAATATTACCTGCATTCGTCATGCGATATTTCTCAATGATCTCTATGATCCCGTATTTACTACCACGCAACATAGATTCGAGTATTTGCACGAGGTTGGGATCGGACTTTTCTTTAGGCTCCAATTGCGAGGTCACCAAGCGCGCCATGGCCACTGCAAGGGCGATCAGGGGACTCTTGCCAGGTATCATTTCAGCTATGAACCATTTACTTTTGCCCTTGGCCGTAAAGCCGCTAATCAATTCGGGAAAAATTTCGCCTTTTATGAAGCTAGTCTTACCCACGCCAGTAGATCCCTGAAGCGCCACGAAATTTCGGTGATTGCAAAAACTTAGAAATCGACTTTTTTGCATTGATAGCCCCGAATAAAACATGCTCAGCTTCATTGAATAAGGCGAAAGGCCGGGGAATGGATTCCTAAGTCGTAGCATGAAGCAACTAATTGACTTCTAAGGTCTTTATTTTTAGTGATAACTGATCCAGTAACTCAACCGACAATTTTGATACTATTTCCCTATTCTCCAAAGATAATTTTTGTAACTCCTCCAGATACCTGAAATATAAGTTCTCAAAGGTGTACATTTCAGCATAGGACAAACCAATGACATGCACTGCCAAGTGTGCAGGCACAGCTTCCTGTAACACTCCCCTGAATACCTGAATAAAATCTTTATTACTGAATCGTGTAGTCCAATTAGGGTAAACGATGCTGATTTGTGAATTAAAATCCTCAGCATTCCGTCCATTTAGTCGCCGGTACCGAACCAATGATTTTAAGTCACGCACCTGATCTAAGTGCCGGGCGGTGGTGCGGATAAAATCATTCGCAAGATCCTGAGTCTGAAATTCCTGCATTGAACGAGCTAGATTCTGACCCGAAGGATCTGTAAGAAACACTGCAAAAGAATTTTCGGTCCGTTCCTCCACAAAATACCGGTCTGGATACAGACCTGAATTAATCGCCTTTTTTGACTTTTCCTCCTGATCAGCTAAACCTGATGGCTCAATGGATTGGAGCAAAACCTGCTGACGGCTATCCATTAGTGAAAATAGGAATTTACTTTCATCGTCCAAATCAAACAACACTTCCAATGTGCCTGCCTCACGATGCTGATTAAAATATAATACGCAGTTTTCAATAAAAGCCTGGGCAGCCATGTCTGTAAGAAATGATTCCGCTCCGACAGCCATTTCTTTGCCAATTGGATTCTTTACCGCCACAACGAATTCTTTTTTGGAGTTGCGTAAAATTCTGTAATTCGTGGAATAGCATCCCAACAGGACGGTATCAAGTGCTGATTGGTTTTGGGCCTCCCGAGGGCGTGCCTCCTTACTTACTAACCATAATTTTTTGGAAGGTCCGTAAATCAAAAATCGACTGACATTCATTTCCATCGGGCGTAGCAAAATATGATCTACTACATGAAACCCTTCTTGCTTTTTGTTGATATCCTTCAACGAACCGATAATCTGATTAATTTTATTTTCAGCTTCTGTTTTGTTTTCACATAACATCAAGCGAGTAGGTGTTTCACTTTTAGATGAAGCGAAATAAACTACTACTTTTCCATCCTCCGGAAGCAAAAAATAATTTCTACGCTGAATCGCAAAGCGAAAAATATAAGAATGGTATTGCGAACTGTTCACTACAAAACGAACTACCCCAGTCTGAGTCTCCACCTGGTTGGCCTCCCGGCCATCTTGAAGGGTCACACGTGTAATATCTTTTTTATTGATTGGTGAGGACCGAATACCATTTAATTGCGCTGCCGCAGTGATCCGCTGCCCAGCGCCGTGTTCCAGATTTAGCAGTAGAGCAATTTTACGACGAAGAGGAATATCTTTTTGCCTCTCCTCAGAGAAGTAATCCATTCCTTGTGCTCTTAATTTTCCAAGTATCCTAATTTCTTTCAGAAATGCAGATTTAAGCTGCAGAAGTTTTAGTTCCGACTCCTCGCCTTCATTTTCTTCGGAAAGAAGACCGAACTGTTGACGAAAGTCTGAGTTGAATTGATGACCAAATCTGGCCAGGTAATGAGATAAAATCCTGTCCTTACGATCTGTGGCACGATCGAAACGGCGCATCAGCCGATCCAAATGAACCTGACTAAAAGGGCAGTCTAATGGTTTTTCCATAAGCTCCTCCCAAACCAGGTCTGAGATATTTCGGATGAGTTGTTGCTGGACATCCGACAATTGTCCAAAATGTTTTTCGGTGAATTGAACCTTTGAACCAGCAGGAATTGTCTTAATGAGCTTAACTGCAGCTTTCATCAGCTCCTGGTTATCTGTGAAGGATATTTTTTTGAGCTGTTTTAAGCTCATATCCTGAAGTTCTTTGATAAATCCCTGGACCTTTTTAGTGACAAAAGTTTCTTTCGCGGCAAGGTCTGAGCGTAATGCAGCAATTTCAAACCGAACTTCAGCCGAAAGGAATTCAGAACTTGATTCCAGCTCCTTGATTCTGGCCACTATTCCGGCACGGGGCCCAATGGTATAATGAAGCAATTCTTCAGCACCCGTAGACTCCATGGGAACTAAACGTGTGAAATAGGTCTTCAGCGGCACCTCTGCAGGAACGTCAATTGAAAACATTTCAGAGAGACCTGCCAACTGAGCCAGATGATTAACCATTATTTGGTCAAATAGCAGCAAATATCCTTTCAGTTGTGAAGACTGGGCCACACGAAGCGGACCCTCCTCAAGGGTAGGAGAAAAATCCCCTACACCATAAACCCCGGGAAAACTTTTCTGTACTGACTCATATGAAAGCAACTCATCGGTGCGGTTAGCTTTTACAGCAAGAGCTTTAATTTCTTCCCTAACAGGATAATTACGTTGGGTCCGCGCCATCCTTATTTCCAAGTGATTAATGATGCTCTCGGGAGAAAAAGAAGAAATAGAACCTCCTTTATATAAATTCAGGATAGACCGATTAAAAAAGGATTTCGAAAAATGATTTCCCGTAATACCAAGTGTCAGATAATTTCTTGGTGATACATCAATGAGATCGGCCTGCACTTGCAAGCCATCTACCGTCACAGAAAGATTCCTAACCATTTTCACACCGGAGACACCGGAAAGGCAATCGCCAATTTTTGAAACAAAGTACTGCTGTTGCTTAGGTTCCAGTTTACGCCGGTCAATGAACCCGTGTTGATGAGAAGGTATATCAAAAATTTCCTCCAACCCAACCCCCTCTTTTTCCAATTCAGGAAGGGTCTGAAACTTAACCACGGGGTTGAAATAATGTTCTACCTTAAATAAAATTTCAGACAGGACCTCTACCCCAGAAGCATCCTGAAACAAATCGATATCGGCTGAAATACTCACCTCAACTGGGTCAATAATGGTAATAGTATCCAGATCTTCAGCGAGGTTACGGTAGCGTGTAAAATACTTACGAACTTGGTCCCGCACCTGAGCATGTTGTCCCGAATCCAAATGGCTGTGCAACTGCAGGGTTACCTCATAAAGACCACGTACTCCTTCTCCGTGATCGCCAATACTATTTACCCAACAATTCTTTATGATACCTGGAAAACCATCAAGAAGGAGGATGCGGTAATCCTCGGCAGTGATAGGACCCGGTGTCAGTATCTCAGCAGGACCGAACAAGGCGTGTGAATCCCGGACACGTTCAGTATCCCCTCGATGAAAAAGAATAGTCTCCACATCGAGGTTAGTCCGGTAAGATATATCTGTAATCGCAAAGCAAAACTGTTCCAGAATAGTCACTCCGGGATCATGGAAGTTGTAATCCGTCCAACGATCACCGGAGGCACCTTGAGTAAATGCAATACCTTCCTTTCGGAGCCGATTGAAGTCCATGCTCAGGGGCCATTCTTTTTTAGGATTGATAGATGGTGATTCCTGGCTCATGGTTTGGTTATTCAGTTTAGTTCAACTCAAGGAGAACAGATTATTCGTTATTCCAAAGAGAGGTGATATGATATCGAATATGCACCACCTTATTTTGTTCATCAGTGCCGTAATGGTCGGCCGTGCGAATTTCGAGACGGTACTTTCCATTTTCAGATTTTCGCCACCGGAACCGAAGTCGGTGCCAGAAGAATCCGTAGCAAGCCTGGGTGACCTTGATTTTGTTTGAGCCGCTGTCAAAAGCACTCACCGCGATGGCATGAGCCATAGCATATTTTCCTCTCTGACGAACTCCGGATACCTGAGCAACTATTTCAAAACAATGGCATCCCGTCAAATCATTAAGTATGATGTGCCACTCCCCATCAGCTGCAGTTTCTGACTGTCGTTGATAGGTTCCAACTCGGTAACGCATAGAGGCGGTACCATTTACCTCCAGCGTATGCTGAGGATTCTCAGTTCCAACACCAACATTACCACCGTTTTGAAGAAATAAAGAACTTCCACGCTGTTCTTCAACAATACTCAGTCCGCGGGATACTTCATTTGGGTTTAGAGCCACAAACCATTGCGGATCACGCTTTTTTATATCATCGTAAAAGCTTAACAACTTTTGTGACTTACCACCGGATGCAATTTTTAATCCGTGCTCACTGGTTTTGGCAAAACCATCATCAATCTGATTGATTGTGGAGTCAATTAAATTGGCGAAATGTTCCTCGGTAGGAACACTTCCCTTTTGGAAGAATCCTTTTAGCGTGTTGCGATTAAATATTCCCATATAGGATTTATTTTAGGTTGCAAGGGTACTCATATGTCTATATCGACGATGAAAAAAGAATCTTTATTCGAATCGATGGGCGGTATAGATATTTGCTCCTCGGGGGAATCCATAATCACGAAGCTACCTTCGATACGCATAGCCTCAATGCGGGTTAGCTCAGGCGCTTGATGAATGGAGTGATCTACAAGTTCAACCTCATGTCCTTCATCGGGTATAAGAACACTCCACGGATTACTTGAGCCGATTGTCATTTGCCCGGGTAAATCATCAGCCGAATCAGAAAGTGAATATTTTCCATCCTGATTTTGAATAACCACCACGGAAAAACGAGATACAAAACGTACGTAATCGAGGCTATAAATAAATGAGAGCAAATCCTCCTTTTCAATGAAACCACCAAAAACCATTTCCTGCTGAGGGCTTGAAAACCATGGGCAGAGAAATCGTCGAATATCGGACTCAAGCCGACGTACATATTGCCCAGTATTTTGGGCGCTTTCAAATCGAATCCGACATCGAATCCTAACCCGCTCATAATTGGGATTGACCACCTTGATAGCCACAAATGGTGATGCCAATTGGACAACATAATCGCGTATAGCCTCAAGGGTATTGTAATCCAGGCGTGGTTGAGTAAACGGTTCAGAATTTTGTACGTGTGGTACCACCACCAAGCGCACAGTTCCAGGTTTCACAAAAGCAGGATAGGAATAATGTGTAAGGCATTTTACCTGAAAAACATCCGGGAATTTTTCCAACACCAACTTTTCATAATCTTCAGCCTGCACAATTCGATTCTTGTGCATCAGACGTTCCGATACACGGGTGTAGTAATCTTCTTCTAACTCCTGAACACGTCCCCCAAAAGATGGAAAGGGCTGAATGACTCCGTTCACATCCGAACGGCTATTGAGTAAGGAATTTATTTGGCCAGCAGGAATCGGCTTTGACCATTGAGCACCAGGCTTATGCGCTTTCCAAACAGCACTAACTCCGTTAGTGCGTAAAAATCGGATGCGGGAAAGTACATCGGTATTTCCTGCCGCCTGAACAGCAATCCAGTAAAAACCTTTAGGCAGGATATGGTGGTTGGTGTCTATACCAGCAGGAAGATCAAGAATAATGATACCTGATGTGGTGAGATGATTGGTTGTATCCGACAACAATGCCTCCTTTTCAAAGAATCGCCACTCATCACCAACAAGATATTTCCAGGTTGTTTCAGGAATCTCAATGTCAGCCTGAGGGCTGATGGTTCCTGAAGTCAATTCCAGAAAAATTGACAACTGTACCGGGGCATGAACACCAGTCAAACCGATGAGTAAATACCCTTCCTCATTAAACTGAGGAAGAAGATGGTCCACAGCCGGCAGTCCGTCCTGGAAAACTACCAACTTTCCAAAGGGGTGAAGGTGATAGACTTGGTCCTCTGAAGTCCTGTCGTTGGAGGCGACAGCCGATGGATCAAAGGCCAATGTGGTGGTTGCGGAATAGCTTAGTGAGATCGACCTGATCTGCGGTGCGTAGGGCTCCCGAGGCATGTCAACCGTTTTGCCGCTAAAATTAAGTAAGCCGGAGCCTGCCTTGGAATTTTCAATAATGGCTTGCGAAAATAAACGAGGGTAATCAGAAAACCCGAAACCCATCGCAGGAGATACCATTTGTATTTTTAAAAATCCGCTTTTGGTTTGACCATTATATTCATTCAGGTCGATGCTGCCGTAATTTGGCTTCAGTTTAATTTTATCAAGAGCAATAGAGTTTAGCGTACATTTATCCTGAAGCAATTTAAGTGCCCCCTCCTCTTTGAACAATTCAAATACCTGCACGTTTTCTTCTCGTGCTGGAAGGAAACGAAAATCTGTTAAAGCTGTGATGCCGGCCCGGAAAGAAGAGGTGGTCAAATCAGGACCATAGGCTGAATAATGTGCACCAAGCCCACCTTCTGTCCTTGGTAAATTATGCCACTGGATATTGAGAGATAGGTCAGTCAGATTTTTACGAACCAGCTCTTCATTTCCAATCAGAAAGTAGGAACCTAAACCCGGCGTGCTGCCAAACGGAAAGAATGGTTTATTTATATCCAGTTTACCCAGATCATTGAATAAGTGAAGGTCTTTGACATGCGTAACGTTAATTTGGATAGTACAAGAAGTAACAACCAAATCTTTCAGGTAGGAATATGCATACATCGATTCGTTTGAGTCTAGCGTGAGCTCAAGCACCGGCCACCTTGTAACATAGTCCCCGCCATGGGTCTCCGGATCATGGGCAATCACCGCAGGATCAGAAATATCTAACAAAATATCTATAAAGAAGCATCCCGATGCCCACTCATCAGGCGGTGAAATCTGATAATTTGAAGTGGTAAACCAGCCATCCACGGAGGTAAGCCGCACACGAAATACCTTTTGGAGAACCTTATGAAAAGCATGTTCTGCAGATATACCTTCCGAAACTGAAATCTCTTCAATGAATGAAACCAATGCAGTAAGCGATTGTAAGCTGAACTGGTATTTCAGTCTAATGTTGCGGTCGCCTTCTTTCAGCAAAAGAATGGGTGAGGCTATTGCAAATCCGACCTCAGCCTGATTCATAGTACGACGGTCAGGTCCTATTGCCGACTGATCCCGCCCAAGAGCGTCAAATGGACCCGGGTTATCAGTCATATCAAGCGATTTACCTGTGGGATCCAATGAAATTTGCTGTGCATAAATATTGGAAACAGACTGATACTTGCCACTGATACCAATGGCAGGATTTCGAGCAACATGAATCACACGGAGGTCTTTAATGAGCACCTGACTCATCTCCACATCAAACTCAGTTGAATAAGTGTATTCCCTGCCATCTTCATCTGTTCCCGCCGCCAGCAAAGTACCTTTCGGTATAAAAGTCTTAAGTACATGATCGGCTGGCACAAGACTCACATGCACACGATCAGGTAAAGCATTGCGTTTGTGTTGCCCAAGAATGACACCATAGTAATAATTTAAGTGACGTTTGGTGATTTTGTTTAAATCAAACTGAACATGGCCATAGAGCCTGAGAAATGCCAATAATAACGCACTATCAGGCGAATGAAACGGATATTCTTCCAACACCTGGTTCAGCCATTGTCCGGCCTGACTTTTCAGAAACGTAATGGTATCTACCACGGCACGAAAAATAGCAGAAATCTCACCTGAAATTCCCCTGAGATCATCATCTGCTTTTCGCTCAGTTTTTGCATTGGCTATTTCACTACTGATTTCCCAGATATAATTAAAGTCCTTCAGCGTTTCGGAAATATGCTCCGCAGACCAGTCAGGTAATTTTAAAGCACCAGATACCTCAGAAAATCTTAGCAACTCGGGACGCAACCGAAACCGGATGGCACTAGATAATTGACCCGCGACTGGATTTTCCTGCAGATTAATTAAATCCTGTCTGCTGGCGGTGTACCAATGGTCTACTGAGGTAAACAAACTAAGAGTCATGCGAAGAATTTTGGCCATGGCCTCTCTGCGTTCACGCGCATCAAATGAATGCTCAAAAACAGATGCCTGAGATTTATAGCCTGATCTTAGCTTTTCAATGGGAAAAGTGCCAATTCGTGCAAGCACAAAAGCCAGATTGTTGCTGTAAAAATGTGACCAATTACCAGCAGTTTTATTTTCTTTATTAATAAATCTTATATGGCGAGCAAATTCCTCAATAAATACCATCAGTTCCATCATTCCTCGTTCATCCAGCCCCGCGTAATTACTGTCCAGCGCCGGAAGTCGTCGGTTTCGCCTGCTGGTACCTTCTCGCTGGTTGATAGGGTAATCTGATATAGCCATTAATTATATTCTTTACATTCCAGTGACATTCGTCCCTTCCTTGAAATAGAATGGAAACACAATGTTGGTTCGCACGTTTGTCAGCCGAATGGAGTATTCTAACTTTATATTCAACCGGCCCTCCACACTTTCATCATTGCTTACATTCACTGCATGTAAGGAAATCCGCGGCTCAAAACGCATCACAGACGAGCGAACACTTTCTGACAGGGTGTTGATCAACGAAGAGTCTACTGGCTGAAAAACAGAATTATCGATATTTGACCCGAACTCAGGCAACATAACCCTTTCCCCGAATGAGGTAAAAAGGATAATGCGAAGACTTTGAGCAATATCTTCTTCATCCGCAACCATCACCACTGAATGTGAGGCTGCATCGAATGTAGGTGGAAAGGACCAGCCAATTCCCAGAAATGATTTGTTCTCCATACTCATCCACCGATTTGAACAGTTGGACACCCAAGAACAATACTGCCACCATGTGCGGTGGTATCACCTTGCCGGGCAGCAGGTTTACCACAAATCATTACAGTCGCCGATCCCTTAACAATAGAATCCGGAACAGGACTAACACAAACACACATGTCACCCATTACCGCAGCAGGTAATTTTCCAATCAGAACAGTCGGTGAACCAGGGCCTGTTACAGGTCCACCCACATGCGGAATCTGCACCGGACCTGCCGGTGTAGTCATCGGGCAACTATGAAAATCTGTTAGACGTGCGGCCATCGGCATAAATACAAATTTAATTAATCATTACCATTGCGCCCTTAACAGTTACCGTACCAGAAGCTTTGAGTTCCGCACTGGCTGCTCCCTCGACACCCAGGGCAATATTTGCTTTAGCATTTACATTATTACCCTTTAGTGTAACGTCACCAGTTGCAGTGATCTCGGCATTTCCGGTCGGCTTGATTTCCACTTTACCTTTAGCCACCAGACTGATGTTGCCATCACTTTTGAGGGTGATTCCAGCCGAGGCCATTTCAATGGAATTCTTATTTCCATCTTCTATTTTAAGTGTCTTCGCCTTGTCATCGAGGGTGACTTTATTTCCACCAGGGGTCTCCAGCACCATAATTTTATCCGTCTCATTGAACGTGATTTTCATTTTGGATTTGGTGATGATGGCTTTATCCTTGTTTGTACTCTCAGGTGTATAGGCGGGTTTATTCTTTTTACCATATAGTGAACCAAGAATTACTGCAAATCGGGGATCGCTATTTAGAAATCCGAGGATCACTTCATCACCCACCTCCGGCAGGAAATAAAATCCTACATCGGCAGATGCATAGGGATGACCCAACCTTGCCCATACACCATTTCCTGAGTCCTCCACCATTGGCAAGTCAACCTGAATCCGATACTCACCATCCGGATCGGCATCAATTTTCTTGACTTTTCCAATGTGAATACCGGAAATCGCAGGTAGTAAACCTAATGCCTGAGGACCAGAATGCTCACCATTATCTGTGAACATACGAGGACTCAGACCAAATTCAATCTCAGTTGTCCACACGCCTTCCTTAACCTCGTGACGAACACCGGAAATATAGGCTGCCCCATTAAAGTGGGCACCAAATCCAGCCAAGGAAACCAATTTTCCCAGCTCTGCAAGGGTCGACCCATGAAACTTGACTGTGCCACGGATTCGTGCGAGCCTGGATCGTTGCAGATTTGCGTCAGCCCAGGATTTAAGTACATCTTTATCTTCAGGGGCTGAAGTTGTGGCAGCCACCTCAGGACTGGATCCCACCTCAGCCAATTTGATTCCACTCAGATCACCATGAGTACTGACAGTTGGTTCCACGCCGGTGCCCTTGAGCAGGGCCAAGGTTGTTCCATCCCAGGACTGAAATGCAGCGGATTTAATCTGGGTAAGCCCGTCGATTTCTCCATTAAAGTTTATCACATCTACACCATAGTTCAAACTGAGCACCTCCGTGCCTGAAAGAGAAGGTTTTTCCACTGTAACCTTACCGGCATCATTGATTACAACCATACCATTGGCATCTGAGCGGGCTAACATAAAATCCCAATCGGTACAATTGTATTGAACCAGCGCTTTATGCTGGAACGTAGTTGCTGTTACAGCTGCCGTCAGACTATGGTCCTGAATGAGGGTTGAAATGACATCGCTGTCTTTTTTGAGTTGAAAATTTGCACTATTCCGTGCAAGCGTCATCTTTATCGCCTTGTCATGGCAGGTGATAATCAGCTGCGAGATTACCTTGTGGGCGTAGCTCATCACCTTAATTGACTGCCCGGTAATGATACCTTCAAACGCGTCGGTGTCTGTAGAATGGTAGCCAATTTTGATGCGTATAGCTTTTCCGGGATCAAAGTCTTTACTCTCACTTATTTCGAATGTCTCATCCGCAGGGTTTCCATCTATGAGCACAATCTGAGCATATGACACGCGGTTGATTGCTTTTGCAATTGAGATGCTTACGACTTGATAGGACGACTGAATCTCTGCGCCGTCCACCAGAATGGCATAACTTACTACGTCAACTTCGGCTTGCAGCGGGGATTCAGGCATATCCTATTTTTCCATTCTGGGGAATAATATACGTTGTCCGGGAATCAATTTTCGGAAATTAATTAGACGATTTAGTTCTGCAACCTGGAGGTAAAATTTAGAATCGCCATAAATACGATTACACAATTCAGGCAACTGATCGCCGGCTTTCACTGTTACAAGATGCGACATGTCAGGAGAGCTGAGATTAGCCATGATGGCTTTGCTTGCCGGGGTGATGAATTCCTCGAACTCAGCATCCACCTTTGCACGCACCGGAAGGCCAGCGGGGTTGAACATGGTGTATTCAACTTTCAGTGTTCTTGTTTTACACTTGAACACCATCATGCCCCAGAATATGACCAGGTAATTGCTTGTATGGATATCTCCATTCATATCCAGGCATAGTGCACTAAGCCACTCAATATCCATAGGCAGAACTGGCGGAAACGGCCAAATAGCACCAGTTGAGTCTACCGTGAATGAAAGATTCAGCTTTTTTTTGTCTGGCACCGCGGATTTGGAAGCCTGTGTGGTATTGGCAAGCTGGAGGGGCTCTTTGGAAACAGTTGAATAAGAGAACGAGTAGGTGGTTGGATTGGTTTGCAGCATGTACATACTTAGCAGCTCGATGCCATTGACTGGAATACTGAACTCCGGGTCCTTATATGCCACAATCATTAGTTTGACAACCTTACCGTCGAGCATCGCGTAGGTGTCTGTCCAAATATTCTTTTACTTTTTCCATACATCGGTCAATAATCTCTTGTTTTACCGACTGCGGGACAATATGACCTTCGTCCTTTTCTTGTGTGGCAGCATATGAAGAAGAATCTTCAGTTATCTTTGCCTGTATGACAATTTCGTTCACTTTAAGGGCCATAGCTCAGATTCAGGAATAGGAACGAGAGAAAGTGGAATATCCAAAAGTCATTGACTCAATCAAAACAGCACCATTGCGGGCATCCAGTTTTTCGACAGAAAGTGATTTTGGAATGGCATTTCTGAAAACCCATGTTATTTGAGCATTACCATTCTCATCTAATAACTTGACATTTATATCCATTGGTACGATTGGAACCAGCAGGGTTGATTTTATAGTTTGCTCCACCCAAATAAATAATGGAGAAGAATGTGGCACAATTCCGCGCTTCAATTCCAGGTCTTTATATGTTACCTTTCCCGGTAATAATTTTACCCAACCATTGTTTCCTCCTTCGTCTATTCGTTCTAATTCACGGCTCATTTCAATTCCAGAAACTTCAGAGAATAGGCAATCGACGCCCGGGAACAACCAAATGGAAACTTCAAAATGATAATTGGTAGGCGGATAATTTGCACCATCGGAGGAAGTTGAAATACCAAATAAGTTCATGTCAAATTTATTGCTGAATTTTAAGGAAGGGAGATCATAATATCTTCGTGAGCAATAACCAGCGTTTCCACAGCTACAGCACTTTGTTCTGCATTGAAATCGGTGCTTTCAATTTTCATAGGAAATGCATTCAACAAGGTCCATACCATCTCTGCTTCATGCTTTTCGTTAAGTAGGCTTATGGTTACAGTGCGACGATCCGGACGATTCATTCGATTAGCGTTGTACCAGTCGAATAATTTAGTATCTCCTGAGAATAATCCCTTTTTAAGGGTTACATTAACTACCTTCTTCATTCCTGGCATCTTGAAAGTAGAAAACTGCTTACTTTTGCCATGGCGGTATTCCAACACTTCCACTTCACTTTCAAGTCCTTTAACTTCTTGAAAAAATGCCTCCTCGTCACCCATTTTGACCTCAAAATGGAATTTGGTTAGAGGCCAAGTTGAGTTTTGTTTTTCGCCGGGCAACGACAAGTCGTCAGAATTATCCAAACTATACGGTTTTAAAGGCGTAAAATGCCTCCATTTCAAGGATTTGAAATGGAGGCATTAGGATTTATACTTAAGAGAAACTGGATCAGGCTGCCGTTGTGACAATGCCTTCGTGAGCCAGCACCAGGGTTTCCACTGCAACTTCGCTGCTTGCGGATTTTAGATCCGTGCCCTGCAACTGTTTGGGAAAGGCATTAGTAAGAGTCCAGACAATCTGAGCCTCTCCCTTTTCGTTGAGCAACATGATTTGCACATTCTTACGTGCAATGGTATTCATCAGGTTTTCATTAAACCAGGTGAAAAAGTTGATATCTCCCGTGAACATACCCTTCTTGAGGGTGACATCGGTTGCTTTACGGAGTCCGGGCATTTTGATTACACTGAATACAGGGCTGTCTCCGTGACGATACTCGATGATATCAACTTCCGTGTCAAGTCCGGAAACTTCCTGAAAAGAGGCAACAATACCACCTTCCACTTCCACTTTGAAATGAAACTTAGGTAAGGGCCAAACATTGTCTTGTACTTCGCCTGCCATATGATTAGGTTAAAATATTTGGATTTTGAATTTATTAAAAATTATTTTCAATTATCACGATTTTTGCATTTGCTGCTGGAACGTGATGACGATGAATTCCGCAGGACGCGTCACAGCAAGTTTAACCGTCACTCGCATGATTCCATCCAGAATATCAACCGGTGTCATGGTCGCACCCAAGCCAATATCAACGCTGAAGGCATCCTCTGGTACTGCTCCTGCCAGTGCACCTTGCTTCCACTGATCAGTCAGGAAGTTGGTCATCATGCCTTTCACGGCAACCCAGGTATTTACAACATTCGGCTCGAATACATATGATTCGGAAGCAATCTTAAGTGACTGCTCAATCATAATAACAGTGCGACGAACGCTCAGATAGCGCCAATCCTGACTGTTTCCATCTAATGTACGGGCGCCCCAAATTAGAACACCTTTTCCAGGGAAGGAACGGATTGCATTTATGGCTTTTCCGTTTAACGGTAGATTCAAATCTTCCTGAATTCTGCTGGTAATATTAACTGCCGGGCTAACTACTGAACCGACGGAAACATTGGCTGGTGATTTAAATACACCAACTTCACCGTCAACCATACTGATCACACCCGCCACTGCACCACTTGGAGGGAGTATGTTCAAAGTTGACCTAACATCAGCTAATACGGCCTTATAAGTTGGCAGCTTAGCTAACAAGGTTTGATGTAGATTAAGTGGATCATTAGACTGGGTAAGCTTGGCCACCTCATCCTTGATTAGTTTTGCATCCTGCTCAGCATAAATTGCATCAGCCTCTGCATTCAAAATTGTTATCAATTCTTCCAGGTTACTGATGTTACTGAAGTCAACCTCATCGACCTGAACAATGGTTGTATTGAGAAAGGGATAATAGGATGCGCCCCACTGGAGGAATTCGGTACCCAATCCTTCACGGCTAAGGGTAACCACATCACTTTCATCATTGGTGCGGGCTTGATCGCCGTTGTGAACATCCAGGATGGCTACGCGGCTCTTCATATCCTTGCCACAATGCATCAGCATATCTTTCTGAAGCTGGCTGCAGTCCTGACCTGAAAGTAGTACAGCATCAGGGATTACAACCATAGTGGGTTCTGGAAATTTAAGCAAGCTGGCAACTCCGCCTTCCGTAGCAGGGTCATTTAGAGATTTGTATTTGACACCTCCTTCATAATCATAAGATCCTGCTGAAACGATATAGCAAGTGCTTCCTCCATTGGAGAAGAACAGGCGCATGCTTCGATAAAGGTTGAATTTGGTGGTTGCATCCACAGCAATCTTAAATCCAGTAGCCGGATCAGCTGCAATTTTGAATGTGGTTTTTGGTGCTCCACCAAACATTTGGTGGAATTCAGTTAATGAGGTGATGCGGGTGGGGACATTCACAAGTGATTTAGTACCACGAATGGCCTTTTCAGTATAACCGATAAAGGCCGGAATCGCGGTAGCCACCTGAACGGCGGAACTCGGAAATGCACTTTCCTCTTTGATGTAGACACCAGGGGTCGCTAAAACTTGTGCCATTTTTTTTGGTTTGAGGGGTTTAGTTGTTACTTATATTTGACCTATAATTTCTTATAAAGATGTAAACAATTACTTCGGAAACAAACAAACTGGATTATTAATTTCCGAAAACTTGATACTTTTTAAGTATCAAGCTCAAAAACAGCATCTTATAAAACTCAGATGTAAACATATGCCTCCCAAAAGTAAATTTCACCTTCCGGTGTCACTTTACCTTTAATACGGCTTGCATCTGCAGTTGGCAATGGTAGGATTCGGACAGGGGCTAGGGAATGCTCAGATTCCTTATTTATTATCAGAGCCGTAATGATGATATCCTGGGGTCGGTTTTTTAATGGAAATGTTTCTTTTGAAATCAACCGCAATGCGCGTTGACCATTGACTAGGTTCACCTTTTCTAATGGCATGAACGATAACCGGTCTTTCCCACGGTATATTTCGATATCTACTGACATAGACTCATTTTCACTTATAAAATAATAGTGCCAATAAACCTCCCTATGGTCAAGACTCACCAAGTATTTTTTCCCGGACACCTGGTTGAATGAAAAGGCTCCTGACCCTCCGACAAACAAGTCGATCACTGCCCATGATAGCCTGAATGCATCCGACAAACGATAAAGCCGACGTGCACCGCCGGCGGTCAGATTGGTGAACTCAAACCAACCAGCAGGGTCGTCCACCGACCATCCGAATTTGTCACCGGCTTTTCCATCAAAAAATAAGTTACCCTCATTCAGGATGGAACATTCGGTATCCTGAAGAAGTAACCTGGGATCCTCTCCTTCCGCAAACCACGCACCTAAACTTGTGTGGTCAATCCAATCACCGGCATGAAGCTGGCCGTCTTTGCCGACGTTTCGGTTATCTAAAAAATATCGTGTTTTCTTATTAATTGGGTTCAGCAGGGTAAAAGTCTCGAAATGCCGGTTAAGCGCCTTTAGACCAAAAGAAAGGAAAATGGGAGTACGCTGACTTTCCAGTAAAAATTTTTTGTCCTCATTATATAATATAACCAGGCTTTCTGGTGTCTTGCGATATATCAGTTGAAATGATTTCAACTGTTGGATTGTTTGAGGGGAAGGTATGACTTCCAAATCACGCAGAGTATGCGTTTCGTAAAATCGTTGAAAAAATCGTATCTCAAAAAGCGTGTTGAATTGGGTCATACCTCAGGTGTGTTCAATCAAGTCCAATACCTCCAACAGACGGGATAATATCCACCACATTGGCACTGGAGAATGTGAGCATGCGAACGCGGTAAATAACTGATGGCATGTATTTAGATCCTAACATCGAATACACGGCGTTGAGTTCGTCGAATGAAAGGGTTGTCAAATCAAAACAGGCCTTTTCTATATTGTTGGTCAATCCTGGTGTATTCGATGGTTCAAAGACCGACTTGGACTGAAAAAAATAAATAACACCTGACAAGAACTTGAGAGCCTCTCCATAGTTTTTACCGGGGAAAAATGCGGAATACATGACAGTAAGATTGATGTTCAAGTTAGCACCACCGCTGGTAAACATACCACCCGCGTAGCTTGAAGACTGTGCGCTTTTAAGTGTTGTCTCCTCCTGGATATTCAGGAGTGTACAGACTATCTTATTGTTGTCTTCTATTGCAACTGTGCCATCCGGATTCATCAGATTAGACAAAATTAACCTATCCTCTCCTACATCGTACCGGGATTTCAGGTAAGCATTCAACTCACCGCCAACAATAGGCAAAAGGTTATGAATCATGATTCTAAGACGATGACCAATTTTTTAATAACCCAAATGACTAACCTCATGACATAAGTGCAAACTATTCCAATTACGTACCCTATGATGAAAAACTCCATTTGAAATGCTTCTTCCTCCTTTGTCATGATCTGGCCGGCCGGTTCCAGGCCCAATAGATAAGAAAATAACCAAGCTACCGGGGCTGCAAGAATCAGCGCTACTATCAACCAAAATATTTCCCTGGCAATGACTTTCATTTTTTCATTTTAATTTTTGGCGATAGGAGTTGAAGCCCAGGTTAATAAGCATAACAGTAGAGCCACCAGTCAACAAACCAAGGACAAGGTTCAAACCTGTTTCAGGAAATCCAATCCACCAAATTCCTACCACGACAAGTACCAAAAAAACGAGGGCATAAACAACTCTAAATGTTTGCTCAGAAAACAATACCTGACGCACCCGCCAGTCGAATAGGCATACCACAAAACCTAATACGACAAACGTAGCAAATAACAGAAACCCAATTCCGATCATTTTCTTGTAGCGTAATACATCTCGCACTATACCATACGGTCCACTCAGATTTGAAGAATAGGATATCACCGAAAGTGAATCCATTGCAAAACTGCTGTTCACAGCTTTCCATATTTCAGGCGCTCCCTGGTCATACCCAAGTGCCCACAGCCCTACACCTTTTAAATTCATGCTTTTGGCCCATTCAAATTTTAATCCTAATGACTGCTCACCCTCATACCAACACATGATGGTTCGGTCATCTGATGGAACCAGATAAAAATTACTACTGCTGAAAGGATCAAAATACTCATTATACTCAGAGCCGAATTGCGATTTCACCCGGTAGTAAGGAATCGATTCAAGGTATTCAGGCTGAGTACCGGTCTGGATATCAGTTACGTCCCAGCTAACGCCGTACAAAGGTAAGGACAATATCACCTGTTGCCCTGAGATTCCTAGATTAAGGAAGTCATTCACAGCAGTTTCCAGGCTTGGCTGCGTAGTGAGCGAGTGAAGGGGTGAAACCGAGCCAGGATATGCGGAATGCATTCCGCTAAAGTCATAGCCCATAATATTAAAGTAGGTCACATAGTCGCGCAGTTCAGCGTAATCAATGACATTATCTTCATTAAAATAAGGTACGTCCAAAACCAGAATATACCCACTTGAAGATAACCGGGCGTACAACATTTTGACAAACTGAGTGAACAAGTCACGGTCCGCCGGATCAATTTCCTCCACGTTCAGGTCGATGCCGGAAAAGCGATTTTTATTCTCGTTTAAAATAGCAGTAATTTCTTCCATGAACTGATTACGCGAGTATTCATCAGAAAGGAAAATGTGATTATTAACTTTTTCAAGAGAGGTGACTGAAATAAGTGTTTTGGCGCCATATTTGGCAGCCGAATCCGGTAAGGACGACTTTCTCAACCAATCCAGATCATCGGGATTCGATGCACTGCCATTATTGGGATTAATATCGAACGAATAAAATGACACCATAGATAGCAGCCTGAAGTTGTAGTATTTATAAGTATCACCCATCCAGGAGGGGTGCCATCCGATCACTTCATATTGTCGGTTAAGACTATCTTGGGATCCCCGGTTTTTATAAAATAAATTGTTGACAGAGTCCCACTCGATTGATTTCAGATCATAATCGCGAGGGAATGAATACTTCTGTGTTCGGTGAATAAAGGTGTAGATATGCTCATAATCATGAATCATACCGCTATTGGGGATGTAAGGCTTTTTCTCCCAAATAATTTGAGCAGCAGTGTCTGTTTTGGGATTGCGGGGTCGTCTCAGCGAACTAAATAACCGCCCCATTTGGTCATAATTTTGCCGAGCTCGATTCACTTCCATTAATGCCCGACGCGGAGCATCAATGATTGTATTTTGGCCAATTGACTTAAATTGCGAACTGGCCACTAACAGAACAATCATCAGCACAATTTTAGGACCAATGCGCTTAAATAGCGTTTTATTGCACATCATTTTTAAACTATTTACTGCCGATGTAGGTTTAGAAATCAAATGCTAATGTACAAGTTCCTTATCTATTTAATTTGGCGGATTACTCCACAATTCGCGCCACCCTTCGAAAAACAACTGCCTTCACATAAACGGGATGACCAACACTTTTGCTCAAATTCTCAAATCCAAGCTGAGCAAGACCAGGATCCATGATTCGCCCGTAATTTGGCCTTCCTTCTAAATCAAGTACTGCAGCAATGGTTGGTGACGGGAAAAAAATGATATCTCGGGCACCGGGTCCCGGAAGTTGATTGAGCTGTGCTCTTCCAAATGCAAGCATGGGATCCAACTCCTGAGCAGTAAATAGTTGTCCATTCACCTCCGTTGTGATTGCACGGTATGCTTGCTCGAATTCCTTTCCAGCTCCAAATAGCAACACCCAATAAATTATGTTTTGCGGATGGCTGATGGGAATATCCACCACCCGATGGCTTGGATGGACATAGTCTCTGCCGGCGCCTGCATAAAAAATGGAATCCATCACCACTTCAGCCAATGTATCATACAAGATGGGCTTAGTAATTGTAATAGTATCGGCAGATATCACAGGCGCGATGTAGCGAGTAGGAGAAATGCGCTCTACCCGGATACTATCATACATGGGAATAAGTGGGTTTTTAGTCAAAAAAAGGGAATAGAGCAATAGTTCATGGGCACCTGTCTCCAAAATAGGAATGGTAACACGATTACGGCGTTTTTCGGGGAGTGAAGCATGAAGCAACTCTTTTTGTGCATTTGAAATCTCCACAAACGGAGCCAGGTTCGTCAATCCTTTAATGTCAACAATGAGCGTATCACCTTTCTCAAGCATGTAAGGGTATTTCCTTGGATTACCGGTAACTATCTGTACTCTTCCTTCAGTGAGTACCTCGTGAGACCGGGCTTTCAACATAGTTCTACTCTGCGAAGAACCGGCAACCCCGGAGCCATAAGTAAACCGAGGCCTTCGTAAAGAAATCATAATATCCACTTCCGTAGCCAGGACCTTATCCACATTTTCCACAAGGAATGAATAAACCCCATCTGAAGTAATCTGCTTTTGCCATTCCACTGGCTTAATCATGCCTACATTTTCGTGTACCACGAGTCCATTTGGATCCATAATGCGGAAATTGACGCGCTTTTTTGTAGAGACACGAATTTTGATCTCATCACCGGAGAACAAGGATAGCATAAGCTCGCGTTTGCCCTTTTTCTCCAATCGGATTTCTACCTTGCTGTTGCGGCGGATTTCCAAAGGCTCTTGGCAAAAGAGGCTGTCAAAAGACAGCATTAATAAAATAGAACAAACGAGTGATTTTGTCATGGTCGGACTAACTATTCAGATTTTGCCACTTGCCGAATTGCCTATTTTTTCTTTTTCCTCCTCCAGCCACAGCTTGAGTTGTTCGCGCACCAACTCCAAATGAGCTTCTCCGATTAGTTTCATAGTACCTTCATTGTTACGAATTTCCTGCTCAAGTTGAGACTGTTCAATACCAGCCATCACAGTCAATTTGCTATTCAATTGTTGGTTTCGCATATTAATTGCTGCAATCTCATCCATTTCAAATTCATACTCCAGCGTTTTAAGCAGATGATCATATGGTCCGTAAGGGGAAAGTAGCTTTACCAATATTGGAGCAATTTCAATAGCGATCAGCAATAAAACTATAGCCAACTGAGGACCGGAAGGAAGATCCTCAAGAGCGTTGAGCCGAATGAGCAGGCCATCCGCGAACGAAGCCTGCAACTTAACACGTTCATCACGGTACTGCAACTGTATTTGAGATTGGTCCTCGCGTATCCGAGCCAGTTCAGATTCATTCTGTAAACGGGCGATAGAAAGTTCCTCATCACTTTTACGAAATCTGGATTCCTTCCGCTCACATTCAGAACCTTTGCCTTTCTGACCGGTTCCGCAGGTTCCATCACATTCACAGATGTATTGCTGATAAAAAGCATCACGTTGTTCCTGCTTTTTATCAAGGGAAGCCCGAATTGCCTCCACTTGCTTTTGCCTCTTCTCCAATCGCTGGTTATAAACACTCTCCAACTGATCTAATTTAACTGTTCCGGCATAGTAAATTTGTTCATCAATCTCTTCCTTAAATATGCGCAACTCCAGAGGAACTGAAATCACCAGTGACAATAAAACAGCTAAAAATAAGCGAGGAGAAATCTGAACCAGTTCCAGTATTTTTCCTTTGCTTTTCTTCATCGTTGACACGAGAAATCTATCCAGATTGAATACCAGCAAGCCCCATAAGATTCCAAGTAAAACAGACAAAGCCACTGATTGAAAAGCAGTAAACAGGGCGTAACCTCCGGAGGCACAAGCCAGTAATCCTGTGAAAAATACAGTAACCCCAACCCCTGTGTACTTGTGGTGTTCAGATGACGGGCATTTGGACAGCAAATCCAAATCTGCTGCAGCACAGAATAAAAAGAATCTAGAAAATGGTCCGAATATTTGATTCTTTTTCTGTTCAGACATAATGAGCATTTTTACGGTTAAAAATTTCTAAAGAACCAGGCTCATCCTGAAATAGTCTCCTGAGTCGAACAAGAATACTCTTATTAATTTTTTGAACAGAATTTCGTTGATAGAAGTTGCCAAATGCCTCCGCTCTAAATCTTGCAGTTAACTCGGAATGCTCAGCCAAAACACGACCACGCAACCGGTCAACTGCTTTGTCATAATCCATCCATCCCTTCACACGCAGCCAATCTGCCGCCTTTTTACGGCTGTCGGTCAAACTAAACTGTTGTGGTGGAAAAAAACTGGGGTCTGGTATGATGAATCGGCTCCGGAATATGGGGACCGGAAATTCACGAATAATAATTCTCCGACTATGTCGGCTGCCGTTGGCCAGCATGGCCCTAATTTGTATTTCAACTTGACCCTGAGGTTGGAAAATATGTTCACCAAAGTCCGCCGTTATGTCAAAAGGCTCAATCACCGTATGAACAGAATCGGTTACACGCCACCGTAAACGCACCTGCATTTGGGAGGATATACCATATACATCACCAATGCTGGCATTACGCAGATTGTAAAATTGACCTGTTGAAGGATTTAAATAATCCAGGTCATAATCAATCCGAAATTCCTGAGTGGATGAAATGAACAATGCCTTGCAAGCACTGCGACCCGGTGCTGTTGCGCGCAAAACTAAAATGGTATCCCTCTTGATGACAATCCCACGTGTTCCTGTCGCATAAACTTCGCCTATCCCATCTATTTCCACCCGACTTGCCCTTTCCACCACCCAATCTAACCGGGTATTTTTTCCAAGGCTTACAGAGCGGTCTGCCGAAGAAAATCGGATTAGAATTCCCTTCGGGTCAAGTTCAAACACCTGCGGATTCCGGATGAGGTCTTCCAACAAACTACTGCGATGAGGAAATTCTGATTGGCCAACCATGCTCTCCTCATATTGATTAAATCCGGCAAGAGCAGAAACCTTAATGATTGAACGGAAGTCAAAAAAGAATTGCCATTCTTGGGTGCTTTTTCCGGATCCCAATTCATATATGCTTAAGCCCGAGTCTCGAAGCCTGAATAATCGCGAAAGGATAAATGGCTGTGACCTTAGCCAAACAGCAGCAGCATTCGAAAGAAACAACTCCAATGCTATCCCCCGACGGACACTACGATAAAGTTCATCGGTGAAATGATCTTCAAAAGGACCTGCCGCCACAACAATAATGGCATGTGTGGCCAGTTGAAAGGATTTCTTCACCGATGCGGAAAAACTATTCACCTTCTATTATAGAGATAAATTTGATACTTTAAAACAAAAGTTAAATTTCATTTCAATCTCCTTAAGCACAAGATTAACTTGGTCAGATAAAATCATAAGAAAAAAAATCTTACAATTCAGACCTTTATTCACATTATGCTAATTGGATTCAGAGAATAGGAAAACCCTTTAATTTGTCAAAGTCTAGGCGCTAATGATTTGGTTTATCAAATTGATACGGTTTAGTGCGGCATGAAAATAAAAATGAGTTAATTTGTTTTATCATAAATTTACGCTTAAACCTAACCAAGGTCTTTGCAGATACCCAAGTGAGACCAAATAAAATCATCGCTAAAATCCAGCAAAACTTCCTTAGGTTCATTTTATGCCTTAGTGTCCTTTGCCTCAGCCGGGAGGTAATGGCACAGGCACCCTTTCAACTTGGCTCAATTTCTTCCAGCACCCAGAATGGCACACTGATCGCAGGTACCTCCGGTACAGCCACATTCACCGTGACTGTAAACCGAAATTCGAACACGCGTGATTTCACTGCTGTCGTAAACACCACTGGACTCCCGACGGGAGCAATGTCCGATTTCCAAAACATTACTCTTCCGAGAGATACCCAATC
>JBMTCO010000017.1:0-29689 GCA_049430945.1 Cyclobacteriaceae bacterium | reverse complement strand
TCGATTCCGTTAAACTTTACCAATGTAAATGCCCTTCCATCCTTCATCCGGTAATTGGTCATTTGTGTTTCCGCTCCATTTATGCTTGCCTCTGATATGGTTTCAAGGCTATTTATGGACCTCCATTTTTCAACGCCGCCGGAGTTTTCTAAATAATTAGAGATTATTTCATCTGCAGTCTGCGCTTTTGTTCCCTGAAACAGAGGAAATAAAAGGGCTGTAACCAGGAGTATCTTTTTCATGGCTGTAATTTTGAGGATGTCTTTCAACAAAAAAAAACAGGTTTTAACAGTTCACCGGATGTCAAATATAGCTTCGGCAAAGGGATTTCGGTCCTTTAAATGTTGAGCTGTTATCCTTCGGATTACCGAAATTGCGCAATTATTTACCAGGCCTCAAATTCAAGGCGCATGAAAAAATACCTTTTAGTCTCCTTTTTGTTGTCTTCGGCCCTCGCAATGGGTCAGATTCTAACCCCGGCTTCCTGGAGCACCTCCTCTTCCGCCAGAGAAGTGAAAACCGGAGAAATGGTCGAACTTATTTTTACCGTAAAGATTGATCCAACCTGGTATCTCTACTCCACTGAATTCAATTGTGAGGATGGCCCACTCAAAACAACCTTTACCTTTGAACCACATCCGAGCTATCGCACAGAAGGAAAAGTTATTCCGGTAAACCCGGTTGATAAATATGATGACATCTTCGGTTGTGATGTCAAAGTCTTTAAAAAGACAGCAGAATTCAGACAGAAAATCAAAGTACTGGGCAGTCCGCTGGTCGTAAAAGGAATATATGAATACCAGGTTTGCACAGAAGCTACCGGACAATGTGTGCCGGGTGACGGTGAATTTGATTTCTCTTTTATAAAAGCCACCGGCGCACCTGTTGCGCAGGTTCCCGTAGAATCTGAAAAAACAGATGAAGCAAAAACAGAAACCGATTCCACTCCGGTGGTTTCTGATTCCTTAAACAAACCATCTTATGGTAAACCTTCCGGTCCCGTCCTGGATAAATCTATTCTGACGGAAGCGTCTGAATTCAATGAAGATTCATTCTTCGGATATCTGATCTTCGCCTTTATTCTCGGACTCACATCACTGATTACACCTTGCGTTTTTCCGATGGTGCCTATGACTGTCACGTTTTTTCTTCGTGACAATCAGAGTAAAAAAGAAGGAGTAACCAAAGCACTTGTTTTTGGCATCAGCATCATTACCATTTATACACTTGCAGGAACTTTATTCGCGGTCTTATTAGGTACAGATGGATTAAATGCGCTTGCCACACACTGGGCGCCCAATCTTCTGATCTTCGTGTTGTTTCTGATTTTCGCGCTCTCGTTTTTCGGATTGTTTGAAATCACCGCTCCTCATCAGCTTGTGAATGCCGCTGACCGCAAGGCAGAGAAAGGTGGCTGGGCGGGAATCTTCTTTATGGCCGCAACTCTTGTGCTTGTATCTTTTTCATGCACCGTTCCGATTGTTGGTAATGTGTTATTCATGGCCGCCGGCGGTCAGATTCTGAAGCCGATCGCTGC
The DNA here is from genome assembly GCA_049430945.1 of Cyclobacteriaceae bacterium. Taxonomy (GTDB): domain Bacteria; phylum Bacteroidota; class Bacteroidia; order Cytophagales; family Cyclobacteriaceae; genus ELB16-189. The sequence continues at coordinate 28,152 of JBMTCO010000017.1, read as the reverse complement.
GATGTTCAGCTATGCACTGGCCTTTGCTATTCCTTTCACTTTATTCGCAGCATTTCCTGAATGGATTAAAAGTATGCCGAAATCCGGCGGCTGGTTGAACACTGTAAAAGTTTCTCTCGGATTTCTTGAGCTGGCATTAAGTCTGAAATTTTTCAGCATTGCTGATCAGGCTTACCACTGGGGTCTGCTGGATCGCGAAATCAATATTGCATTATGGATTGTAATCTTCGGTTTACTCGGAATTTATCTCCTTGGAAAAATTCGTTTAAGCAGTGACTCCGTTATTGAAACATTAAGCGTGGGAAGACTTCTTCTTGCCACCGCTGTTTTTTCTTTTGTTGTTTATCTCATCCCGGGATTGTGGGGGGCTCCGCTTAAAATGCTGGCAGGATATCTTCCTCCGCTGGCTACTCATGATTTTAATCTTGCTGAAAAACAGCGTACCGTAGGCAATCTCTGTGATTCGCCGAAATACGGGGATTTTCTGCATTTACCGCACGGATTGAGTGGTTACTTTGATTATGAACAGGCCCTGGCATGTGCACGTGAGCAGAACAAACCGGTATTCATTGACTTCACCGGTCATGGCTGTACCAACTGCCGGGAAATGGAGGCGGTTGTATGGAGTCAGCCGGAAGTTCTGGAGCGATTGAAAAATGATTTTGTAATCGCTGCGTTATATGTGGATGATAAAACAGAGTTGCCGGAACAGGAATGGATCACATCGCGTTATGACGGAAAGGTCAAGAAAACTATTGGAAAGAAGAATGCTGATCTCCAGATTGCAAATCTTGAAAACAATGCACAACCTTTTTACATCCTGCTCGGACCCGACGAAAAAGTTCTGGCGTGGCCTTACTCTTACAACCGCGACGCACAAAAATTTGTTGAGTTTCTTGAACAAGGCAAGAGTCGTTTCAATGAACGATACAGAAAACCTTAGTCTGAAAAATTTCAATCGGTAGGACGATGCGGTCTGTTTTCATCTTCCTGCTTTTAGGACTTGTTGCTTCCTGTACACGCGAGCCTGATGATTCCAAAAAAGAATCTTCACCACCTGAATCTTTTGAACCTAAAGTTCAGTTCAGCATGATTGTTGATGAGCTTTGTGCCGAACAGGGAATCGTTCAGAAAAATCAACAGTTTATTAATTTACTTCAGGGTCGGCCGGTTTCACCGAAGGCCATTCGAAGATTAAACACACTTTCAAAAAAAGAGTTTGACTTCCGCACCATTAGGGCGGGCGACAGATATACAACATTCATCCATGAGATGAGCGACTCCGTACATGCTGTTGTGCTTGAACATGATCCTGTCCGCTACACAATTTTTTACTTTTCCGATAGTCTGAGAATTGAGCGTTGCGAAAATCCTGTTGTGGTCAGTCAGAAATCTGCTTCAGGAGTTATTGAAAGTAATTTATCGGAGACCATTGAGGCGCTTGGTATCAGCAATGCGCTCACCAACAGATTCGTTGACATCTTTGCCTGGCAGGTTGATTTCTACCATTTATTAAAAGGCGATCGCTTTAAAATTCTGTACGAAGGACTCTCGGTAAACGGCAAACCATACGGAATCGGAAAGATTCTTGGAATTTCATTTACACATAATAATAAGGAACGCATCGCTGTGCCCTTTGACCAGGGCAAAGGTGTAGATTATTTTGATTCCGATGGAAATAGTCTCCGAAAGGCGTTGCTGAAATATCCCATTGAGTTTACCCGCATCAGTTCAAGATATACGCTGAACCGTTTCCATCCGGTTTTAAAAATATCGCGGGCACATCTTGGAACCGATCTTGCCGCACCTGCAGGAACACCAATCAGAAGTGTCGGGGATGGCGTTGTTGTCGAAGCCGGCTACAAGGGCGGAAACGGAAACTATGTTACCATCCGGCACAACAGTACCTACACGACGGGTTACCTGCACATGTCGCGAATCGGATCGGGCATCAGACGGGGTGTAAATGTCCGACAGGGCGAAATTATTGGTTATGTAGGCTCTACCGGGTGGGCAACCGGTCCGCACTTATGTTATCGGTTCTGGAAAAATGGCGCTCAGGTGGATGCGCTGAGGGTTGAGCTGCCGGCAGCCGAACCCGTTCGTACCGAAATGAGGGAATTGTATACCGCAACCATGGACTCTGTCCGGGTTTTGCTCAGCGCAATTCCGGATGCTGAATAACCGCACAGACTTATAATTTGTAATTGCTTGACGGAAGAATTCCGAATATTGCAGCTTCCTGAGCCCTTAAAATATGAGTCAACCTTCAGAAATATTCAGTTTACAGAAAACAAAAGCAATTGAATGGCGGACTGAGCCCATTCGTGAAAGAAAGAAACGGCTTAAAAAAATCCATAGCTGGATTCTTGAAAACAGAATGCGGATATGCGAAGCGGTTCATGCTGATTTTAAAAAACCGTTTGAGGAGGTCCAGGCAAACGACATCTTCCCCGTAACCTCAGAAATCAATCATATTCTTGCACACCTGGATGATTGGGTAAAACCAAAAAAGGTTGATACACCTCTGACGCTTCTGGGTACATGGTCTGAAGTGCGGTATGAACCACGCGGTGTGTGCCTTGTCATAGCGCCTTGGAATTTTCCTTTCAATCTTGCTATTGGTCCGCTGGTCACGGCATTGTCTGCCGGTAATACAGTCATTTTAAAACCTTCCGAGATTACACCATCTACTTCAGCGCTGATCAGCGCTATGATTAAGGAGCTTTTTAAACCCGAAGAGGTTTTTGTTTTTGAAGGTGGTCCGGAAATATCCACCGAGCTTCTTTCTCTTCCTTTTGACCACATCTTCTTCACAGGAAGTCCGGCAGTAGGAAAAATTGTGATGAAAGCTGCCGCACAACATCTGAGCTCCATTACGCTTGAGCTCGGCGGTAAATCGCCGGTCATTGTACACGAAGATGCTGATGTGTTTCACTCCGCACAACAGATCGCTTTCAGCAAGTTCCTCAACAACGGACAAACATGCATCGCGCCTGACTACATTCTCGTACATGAAAAAGTGAAGGCAGACTTTTTGAAATTCCTGAAAAAGGAAACACTTCGGATGTTTGGAGACCGTAACACGGTCAGTCCGGAATCTCCTCAGTACGGACGTATAGCAAACCAAAAAAATTTTTCCAGACTACTATCAGTCGTAGAGCGTGCAACAGCAGATGGCTGGACCCCGGTACTTGAGGGACCTTACGACCATGATTCAAGATTTTTTCATCCAACCATATTGACCGGGGATTCATTCACGGGAAGCATTATGGAAGATGAGATCTTCGGGCCGATATTACCTGTGATTTCTTATCAGGAACTTGATAAAGTTGTGGCAGAAATTAACCGCAGACCCAAGCCGCTGGCACTTTATGTTTTCTCAAATAATAAGAAAGTATGTGATTCAGTTACCCGCCAGACCTCAGCGGGCGGTGTTTGTTTTAATGGCTGTCTGATTCAGTTTATTCATCCCAATCTGCCATTTGGCGGAGTTAACAATTCAGGAATTGGCAAAAGCCACGGGCATCACGGGTTTATTGCCTTTTCAAATGAAAAGGCTGTCGTCAGAAGGAAAGTCGGCTTTGCTTCAACCTCGCTTTTTCAACCTCCATACCCCAAGTGGTTCAATAGCATCATCGGTCCTTTGCTCAGGTGGTTTTGAATTAAGATCTTCATATCTGATGATGCAACTTCAATCTTGAAGAAGAATGATTGTTTAATTTCGTGGTGAAATTTTTTCACATGCGAATCCTCAAAAAATTATCTTTTGTTGTAATAGGTCTTGCCGGGCTAATCATTGTTCTTGCTATTACTTTGCCTGTCATTTTTAAAGATGATATACAGGCGATGATCAAAAAGGGAATCAATGATAACATTAACGCCGATGTTGTCTATACTCCCGATGATATCTCTATTAGTCTTTTCTCCAACTTCCCGAATCTTACAATACATACAGGTTCGCTTGGGGTTTTTAACCGCGCACCATTTGAGGGAAAGCATCTTTTTGTAACGGATAATTTAGCAGTCGAGGTCAACCTCCTGGATTTAATATTTGGTGATCAGGTGAAGGTTGCAGGAATTGATCTGTCATCACCCGACATTAACATTGTTTATCTGGAAGACGGGAGGGCCAATTTTGATATAACATATCCTGATACGGTTGCAGTTACTGATGAAATATCAGAACCTTTTTCTTTTTCAATTGAGCGCTGGGGGGTCAGCAACGGAACGCTTGCATATACAGATCTCTCGATGCCTTTTTCTGTTTCATTGAAAAATATTTCTCACAAAGGCAGCGGAAATTTCAACGAAAATGAATTTGATCTTAAGACCAGCACCACAGCAGATTCTCTCAGCATGTCCTATGATGGCACTGAGTATCTGTCGGACAAAACTGCTGAGGTAAACGCAGTAATTTCCATCAGCGACAATTTTTCAAGGTTCACATTTAAAGAAAATGTCGGACGCTTAAATGATTTTTCATTCGGGCTTGATGGCTGGTTCCTGATGAATGAAGAAAGTTATGATATGGATTTAAGCTTCTCTTCCAGAGACAATTCTTTTAAAAGTCTGCTATCTCTGGTCCCCGGAATTTATTCTGACAGTTTTAAAGATTTAAAAGCATCAGGAAATGTTTCATTTGCCGCAGCGCTGAAAGGAACATTCAGCGAAACCAGGGTGCCCGCTTTTAAAATTGACCTTGGAGTTCAGGAGGGCATGTTTCAGTATCCTGGTCTTCCGCAGGCTGTCAGGAATGTTCATCTTGATATGGCGGTGAATAATTCTGACGGAGTAATTGAAAACACTTCCATCGCTATGAAAGATTTTCATATGGAACTTGGACAAAATCCGGTGGATGCAATACTTCTGATTGAAAATCTGAAAGACTATAAAATGGATGGCACCCTGCGTGCTAAAATAGATCTCAAATCTGTCACAGAGCTATTCCCTGTTGATGACCTTACACTAAAGGGTCTGTTTTCAGTGGATGCATCCGTCAAAGGAGTCTATGACAGCATCAGAAAAATCATTCCGGTAATGCATGTGGATATTGGCATTGCCGACGGATATGCTAAAAGCAAGGAGTACCCAATCGCAATAGAAAACCTACAGGCCCTTGCCTTAGTCAATAATTCATCAGGTAAACTCGATGACACAACCATTGATCTGAAAAAAATCTCTATGCTGGTAGGCGGTGAATTATTTGAGGCTGCCGCCTCTCTGCGCAATCCTTCGGATCTTCAGTGGAATCTTATGGCAAAGGGCGGTCTCGATATTGCCGGTATTTTAAAAATTTTTCCTGTTGAAGGACTTGAAGCTGCGGGTAAACTAAAAGCCGATATTACATCCAGCGGAAAATTATCAGATGTAACCCTGGGCAGATATGATCGCCTTCCTGCAGGAGGAATGATTTCGCTTTCCGGATTTTCAATGAAATCAGCTGATTTTAAACTTGCGGTTTCAGTGCCTGAAGCTCAGCTTCTTTTTTCTCCGAAAAATATAAATCTCACAAGCTTTAAGGCCGCAGTGGGAAAATCAGATTTTTCTGGTTCAGGACTTGTCTCAGATTACATGGGTTACGTGCTTGGTAAAAATGAAGCTCTTACCGGAAACCTGAATATCAACTCCGGGCAGATAAATCTAAATGAATTCATGACCGAAGAGGAAGAGCCCGTGGCCGAAGACACCACAGAATTCGGTGTTATCCCGATTCCTGAAAATATTTCGTTCCGTGTAACAGGCTATGCCAAAAAAGTTCTGTTTCAGGATTACACACTCAGCGACGTTTCGGGTGAGATAAGCGTCAGTAATCAGACTGTAGATCTGAAAAACCTTGGATTCAAAATGATGGGCGGATCATTTACAATGAACGGATCCTACAACACAAAAGACATTAAAAAGCCAGGATATGCTTTTGATATGAAAGTTGATGCGCTATCTATTCGCGAAGCGTTTCGTTCCTTTTCACTTGTCAAAAAGTTTGCGCCAATCGCTCAGGGTGCTTCCGGTAATATTTCATCATCATTTAAAATCGATGGAATTCTGGATGAAAATATGTCACCCGTTGCTTCTAAGGTTAATGCCTCCGGAATTCTGAATATGGAAAATGTGGGCGTCAAAGGATCTGCGGTCTTAAAAAATATTGCAGCCCTCATAAAGCTTCCGGCTGCCGAGGATTTGGTCATCAAAGACACAAAAGCGTCATTCAGTATCAAGGATGGTAGGGTGGCTATCAAACCATTTGATGTTGTACTTGGCTCCTACAGAACTACAGTTGCTGGCACCAGTGATCTTGATGGTTCACTGAGTTACAACCTTACAACTTTTGTTCCCTCTGCAAGTTTGCCTTCATCCATTGCGGGGTTAATGCCGGCCGACCCAAATACGAAAGAGGTTCCTTTGAAAATTTCTCTTGGGGGAACTTTTGGTGATCCCAAACCGGTGCTCTTGACTTCGGACATTAAAGAAAAAGCAAAAGAAGCGGTTGTTCAGAAGGCTACTGAAGAGGGAAGGGCTTTATTAACTCAAAAGCTTACCTCCGCCCTTGGCGGGAAGGCTTCATCAGCAGACTCTGTTAAAAAAGACAGCGCAGCTAATACCGATGCTGTACAGAAACTGCTTGAGGATAAACTAAAAGGTCTTTTGAAAAAGAAGAAAAAAAATTGAGCAGCGCAGACACTGATCTGTTTTTAAGTTACCGGGAACCTCCGGTCCTATCTATTCAACACCCTGCATTTGAAAATGCCGGCATTTCTGTTTCTGTGTTGCGCGAGGATTTGAATCATCCATTTGTTTCGGGAAACAAGTGGTGGAAGCTCCGCGACAATATTAAAGAAGCAAAGCGCTCCGGCAAACCGGTTTTGACTTTTGGCGGTGCTTTTTCCAATCATATTTTCGCCACAGCCGCTGCCTGTAATGAGTTGAAAATTCCCTGTACTGGTATAATCCGCGGTGAGGCCGGGCCGGTAGAAAGTTCTACGATCAGATTTGCAAAGAGCTGTGGGATGGAAATTATTCGTGTAACCCGCGGACAATACAGAAAAAAAGAAGATTCTGATTTTTTTGATCTTCTGCCCTTTCCTTCATCCGGGTTTTATATAATACCGGAGGGCGGAACAAACAATACTGCAGTCAGAAGTTGTATGAACTGGGGACAAAAAATTGCTGAAAAATTCAGAGATGATTTTGATTGCATTTTATTGCCGGCAGGCACAGGCGGAACCGCAGCAGGACTCATTGCGGGCATTAATGGAGATCTGTTTGTTCACGTTTTTTCCGTTTTAAAATCAGGCGATTTTCTTCAGAATAATATCGCACGGATGCTTGAGGATCTTTTTTCCTTAATTGGAGGTTTTAATAAAAACTTAAGCGCTCACTGGAAACTGCATACCAACTATCATTTCGGTGGGTATGGAAAACGAAATGACCGTGTTCTGAATTTTATGAAATTATTGTCCACTCAGAGCCCGCTAGACGCTGTGTACACTGCAAAAATGTTTCTTGGAATTGCTGACCTCGCCGATTTGGGGGCATTCAATCGTGGTAGCCGGTTATTGGCGATTCATACAGGCGGATTACAGGGAAACAGCGGTTTTTTAATTTAACGGCAACTGATTAAAATCTCCTCTGAGTTGTCTGTACCTTTTTCGGGCTTCGGCGGTATATACGCTTCCGGGAAATGTTACAAGAAACTGTCGGTACAATTCCTTGGCCGACTCCTTATCGAGAATATCCTGCTCTATAATTTCTGCGCGGGTAAAAAACGCGTCATCCGCCAGTATGTCCAGGGGATATTCGTCTGAAATTCTCTTGAGTAAATCGGCAGCAATTGTAAACTGTCCCGCCTTTCGTCGTATCCCGGCCTCCAGCCAATAAACATCGTCCGTTATCGGTTTATTCAAAATTTCTCCTGACAGAGTAATTATAAGCGTGTCTCCGTCCTGCTTTCTCTGAAACAATTCCGTTTCAAGGATAGAAGAGATTACAGTTGAAATATGAACCTTCGCCGGCTTTTTTTCTGATTTAATAAGATTCAGTATCTGGAGTGCTTCTTCCCGTTTGTTCTGATAAAGCAAGAGTTCCGCAGCGGCATAAACCCGCAAAGCATAACCAAGAGAATCAGCCATCGTGTTCTCACTTATTTTCAGACTGAGATCGAGTGCATCGTTGGCGATTTCCCGGCTGGTTGCTTTTTCAAGAATATCAAGGTGTTCTTCAGCAAGCGCAAAATCACCACGGAAATAAGATAGTTTGGCGTTCCTGAGTTTAGCCTCATATCCGAGCGGAGAATCTTTCTGCATCTTTTCTACCTGAGAAAATAGCAATGTCGCCTCCCAGGGCTCGTTTCTGATGAGGTAAATATCACCAAGCTCAAGGCGCGCCCTTGCTCTTACGGCAGCATTTGCCCTTGCGTTTGAAACCAGTTCATCCAGTAAGGAAGATGCTGAGTCCAGCTGGTTAAGGTAGAAGGCAAAGAGCCGAGCACTGTTAATCTGGGCTTCAAAAGAAATTATGTTATCGGGAAATTGTCTCCGAAAACTCTGATACTGGGCAATTACAATTCGAACAGAATCGGTGTTGATGGGAAATTTCTTTTTTACGCGTGCTTCTGATGACCTTATAAAACCAAGCCTAGCATTCAGATATACATCGCTGCGGGGAAATTCTTTAATAATGAATTCGTAGCAACGCCCGGCGATTTCATAGTCCTGGTTATTAAAAGCAATTTGAGCAAGTTCATAAGACTTAACAGGATTACCCCGGCCAAACCTTCTGTCAAATGCTCTGCTCTGAATAAATGCCCCATAAAAGTTTTTTTGCTGAAAGTAGGTCCATGTGAGCAGGTCCGCAAAAACTTCCGAGTCAGGAAACTTCTGTACTCTGGTTATAAGAATTTTTTGCAAATCATCCTGTTCTTCCGGTCTTGTCAGCAAATACTGCAGTAGGTTTTTAACATAATTGGTGTTCCCGGGAGTCTCTGTTACATAATTCAGGTATTCCTCAACCATTTCTTTTTTCTTACCCTGTATTCTTAACGCATTTGCCAGCTCAAGCGCAAAAATCGTGTTGTCTCCTACAGCAGCTCTTGCCTCTCTGAAAGCTGCTTCAGCATACTCCGGGATGCTTTTAACAATAAAATATTCAGCTAAAGATTTGATGGTAAATGGCTCCTGTGCCTGTTGCTTTATCAACTCTCTGAAATGACGGTCTGCCCGAGCCAGATCCCCGGATTTTAAATAAACATAACCAAGATCAAGTTTATATGTAAGTATCAACGGCTCCTTTTTGATCACCCTCTCGGTGTGTTCAGCTGCTTCCTTGTATTTCGCTAACTCAATAAGAACATTGAGATAGGAACTATGAATGGACTCCAGATTATCCGGATTCTTACTTAAAGCCTTGTATGTCTGATATGCCTTTTCCTTTTCACCTTTATTCCAATACTCATTTGCGAGCTGAATCTCCTGTGACTGAGAATAGCTTTTTTCAACTTGTCCACAGGCTAATAGTATTAATATAATTTTTAAAAGAAAGTTATTAGGCATTATTAGTCGTGTAGAATTGTTGATAAAAGCGGTGCTGTTGAAATTTTGTGGTTAGTTGGAAAGATTTGGTTGTTCTATAACTCTAAATTGATTGATTTTTATTGTTTGTCCACAATGTTGACTGTTCTTAAAGGATTCTGTGGATTGTTAGTTTTGTGTGTGTAGCTGATAACGTAGAATTTATTTTTGTTTATAATTTAATGAGAATTGGTTTATCCTGACTTATTAACATTTGATCAGAAATCCCACTCAATTTCCACAGTCCAATTTGCTCTTAGTGGTGTGAGGGTTGTTCCTTTTTCATTTTTGTAAAATATAATTTCCTCGGGCGGATTTCGTAGAATTGGATTATTGACATCCCAAGTTCCATTTCCATTGTTATCTTTAAAAGCCCTGATTTGGATGTTTGTTGCATCAAGATTTTTAAATACTATTTGTTTGTTGTGAGGTTGAGATTGTAGTAGTACAAATCGGTCATTTACGATTTCTGTGATCCACCCCTCTTTTTTCACCTTTGTGGCTATTATCAGTGTAGCCATATCCTTCTCCATCCTGGTTTGGATTTTCTCGTTCTGGGCGCGTAAAGTATCAGAGAAAATTGAAATTAAGGAGCCTTTCCTTAATGTTATTACAAGAGGCTTTCCGGCTACTGAATCTGGCAGCATTAGTCTTTTTTCAATTCTTAGTTTCCTTTCTGTAGTGTCATATTTGATATCCTCTTGGTTCAGCCTCGCAATAATGGTGCTGTCTGCAGTTATATTTATAGAGTCTGCGCTGATTCTCGCCAGCGGTAGGCTTACATCATATTCTGCGATCAGTATACCTGTTGGTGCCGTGTATGTTGGTTTGCTTGCCTTAATCAGAAACTGCTCTTTAAGTGGTGTTGCTTTTGTCTGTTTAATGTAAAAAGTTGAGTCTGTACTTGTGTTGACACTATCGGTTGCTGTTAATCTTACCAGGACGCTGTCCGGATAGGCTTTTTTTGGATATGCTATAATTTCATTTTTTGAATCTCCTCTGTGGTAGTCAACCTTGTTTCCATCAAGTGTTTTTAGTTCAAGTGTTTTGGGGACTTTATTCAATCTTATGATTGAGTAATTGGATATGTTTCTGTAGTTATTAAGTTTTATGGCTCTTGTATCAACTTTTACAATGGGGATATTTATGCTGTCCTTTTGATCCGGCAAGATTATTATTTGCGGAAAGGTTCCAAATTTTTCGTTATTGGTCTCAACCTTTAGGTTCTTGTTTCTATCCTCCCAAGCATAGATATAATATTTTCCTGATTTTAGGTTTGATATGTTGAATCTGCCCCTTTTGTCCGTTGATGATATATATGAAGGTGTATGTTTTGTTATGTCGAAAGTGTCAGCGGAATAAATGGCCACGTTGAATTTTTCCACGGGTTTCCCTTCCAGTATTGTGTAGACTCTTCCTGAAATTTGCAGAGAGTCTATTATTTTTCCTGTGCTGAATGCGAGCTTAAGTGCTTCCGCGGGATTCCCTTCATTAAGATCACGTACTGCTTCTCGGAATGCGATGCTATACGTTGTTGCACTATCCAGTTTGTTTTCAGGCTGTATTGTGACCAGATTTTTACGAAATAGGTATTTCGTGTTTTTGCCTGTTGACGGGGTTATAATGATCTCTTCTTTTGCGTTCCTTAATTGGATTGGTTCATTAAATTCCAGGGTTATTTGGTTGCCTTTAAATCCTGTTGAGTTATTCTCCGGTATTGATTTAATCAGGATGGGTGGTATTGTATCCCTTGGTCCTCCTTCAGGGGGGATAATGTTTGCACAGCGGATGAGGGACAATACAAAGATTAATAAAGGAAGATATCTCATTAATTGAGGATGTATATTATACTGGAGTATTGGCCTGTCTTCTCTGCTTTCCTGTTTGATTTATACCCTGAAATTAATGCCTTGATGTAAGTACCAGGAGTTTGTTTTCCGTGGTTCAGGTACTTTTCGCTTAAAAGGCTGACGTAATATGAGTCAAATTTCATTGGAAGCTTTTCTTTCAGGTTCATTCCTGTTGATGATGCAAGTTCAACGATAGATTTTTCGGAAAAATGCCAGAGGTGCCTGGGTACGTCGTAAGCAGCCCAGTGGTCTTTATATCTCTCTGCGTCAGCCGAGTTGAAATTAGGGACCGCTATGACTATTATTCCTCCCTTGCTTAATTTTTCTTTAAGAAGGCTGATCGTCTCCTTCGGGTTTTCCGTGTGTTCCAGTGCGTGCCAGAGTGTTATGACGCTGTATTGTTCTTGTATGTTTTTTTCTTCTCCGAATAAATTATTTATCCTTTTTCTGGCTGCCTCTGTTCTTGCTTTTTCTGAGGGTTCATAACCGGCCACCCGCCAGCCTGCCTCGCTCATCGTCGATAAAAAATTACCTGTCCCGCAACCATAGTCCAGAATTGTTTTGTCCTGTGCCCGTTTTTCTATCAGGTTTTTCTTTGAGCGGAGTGTAAAGGATCGTGCAAGGCTGTACAGTATATGCACCGGATTGAGGTAGTTCAGCCTGTGAGAAGCATAGTCTTCATCGTCATAATAATCTGCGGTGCTTTTTGCCGGCTCTAAATTAGTGTGCAGCAGTTCGCAGTTTTGACATGTGGTTATGGTGAAAGTTTCTTTGCTTACCGAGTGGTCTGTTACCCTGAATGGTACAGGCGCTTTTGCATCCTTCAGGAGAGATCCGCAAATCGGACAGTTGTTCATTTTCCCAGGTATATTGTGAGGATCGAAACATCGGCAGGTGAAACCCCTGATATTCGTGACATCTGTCCGATTGTCTCGGGTCTTATTTTCTTAAGTTTTTCCCTTGCTTCTGAAGACAATGCTTTTACTCTGTCATAGTCAAAGTCAGGCATGATCTTATAACCTTCGAGTGATTCTATTTTCTCTGCAAGCTTTTCTTCACGTTCAATGTAAATGGAATATTTGATTCTTATCTCTGCCTGATCTATCGTTTCTTGCTGAACCCCCTCACAGGCTTTTCTGTATTCATCAGAAATTGCAATTATATCCTGTGATGATATTTCGGGTCTTTTGATGAGGGTAGACAGTAAGGTCTTTTCAGATATTGGTGCCGAACCCTTTCCGAGAAGGTACTGGTTTGTGGTTTCAGGTGCTACGCGGGTTTTATTGAGTAATGATTCCAGGTCTGTTGTCTTCTTCTGTTTTGTTTTTAACTCCTCTAATCTCTCAGGTGATGTCAAGCCTATGCGGTGCCCAAGTTCAGTCAGTCTCCAGTCGGCGTTATCCTGTCTCAGCAGGATTCTGTATTCTGCACGGGATGTGAACATCCTGTAAGGCTCTTTTGTCCCTTTTGTGGTAAGGTCATCTATCAGCACGCCTATGTAACCCTGGTTTCTGTTCAGGATAAAAGGCTGCTTGCCATTTATTTTCAGATGTGCATTTATGCCTGCCATGAGGCCCTGACAAGCTGCTTCTTCGTAACCTGTTGTACCGTTGATTTGACCTGCAAAATACAGATTATCAATTAGTTGAGTCTCCAGCGTATGTTTTAATTGTTCCGGTGGAAAGTAATCGTATTCAATTGCATATCCCGGTCTGAACATTCGCGCATTTTCGAATCCCGGGATTTTTGTGAGCGCCTTATATTGTACATCTTCAGGCAGAGAGGTGCTGAATCCGTTGACATAAATTTCTATGGTATCCCAGCCCTCCGGTTCAACAAAAATCTGATGTCTTTCACGATCTGCGAACCTGTTAATTTTGTCTTCTATTGAGGGGCAGTAGCGTGGTCCTAGTCCCTGGATTCTGCCCTGGAACATAGGACTTTTTTCAAAGCCTGTCTTTAGTATTTCATGTACTTCTGCGTTTGTATAGGTGATGTGGCAGCTTCTTTGTGTAGCAGCTATTTTGGTTTTCGTAAATGAAAATCTGGATGGTTCTTCATCTCCGGGCTGCTCTTCCATCTTTGAATAATCAAGACTGCGCCCATCTATTCTGGGCGGTGTTCCGGTTTTCATTCTTCCTGATTCAAAGCCCAGTGATACCAGTTGTTCTGTTATCCCATAAGCTGCCCTTTCTGCCGTTCTTCCGCCCCCAAAGTTTTTTTCTCCGATATGGATCAGGCCATTCAAAAAGGTTCCATTTGTTAATACGACCGATTTTGATCTTATTTTCAATCCCATTGAGGTTACTACCCCCCGGGCGCAGTTGTCTTCGACTATCATTCCGGTGACCATGTCCTGCCAGAAGTCCACATTATTTGTCCTTTCAAGCATCAGGCGCCATTCTTCTGAGAATCTTAATCTGTCGTTTTGTGTGCGGGGACTCCACATTGCTGGTCCTTTGGACTTATTTAACATTCTGAATTGAATTGCACTTTTATCAGATACAATTCCGGAATATCCTCCAAGGGCATCAATTTCTCTTATAATCTGACCCTTTGCCACACCCCCCATAGCAGGGTTGCATGACATCTGGCCAATAGTATTCATGTTCATTGTTACCAGAAGAACTTTTGAGCCCATATTGGCTGCGGCTGCCGCTGCCTCGCAACCGGCGTGGCCCGCCCCCACTACAATTACATCGTATTCAGGAAACATTAGCTTTAAAGATCAGAGTGCAAATTTCTATCATTTATTCTTTCTGAACGCCTTTTCTCATTAAAAACACGAAACATCAACGTTCCACGTGGAACACCTGTTTAACACCCCTATCTGTTCCCGGATCAGCATAAACAGTAACAGAAAGAGAAGTTATATACTTTGTCCGTATGTTAATCCTCCTTCTTTGAACCAGGACCCGGTATCCGGTTAAAGTACAGGCACCGCTTTATTAAATCTTCGGTCTCTTTTTATCTTTTTGTTTTCTGCTCCTGAATAATCAGAAAGAGTTTAAAGAATAAGAAGTTTTCATCCGAGCTTAGTTCTCCCTCTTCAAACCCGAACTCTATACGGCCCGGGGTATCGATTCAAATTATCGGAATTGAAAGTTAACTCCCTATTAAGCTTCCGGTCTCTCTTCCTGTAACAGTTTCTCTTTCCGGTTAATCCAAATTAAAAAGATAGGCCTTTATCCGCACTTAATATCCTTTATCAAGCCTGAACCATATTTCCCGCCCGGTCATGAGCAGTCAGGTTTAGAGCTTTATTTTGAACCTGATCTTTTTTTCTTCGGACGGGGGCTCCCAATGGTCTTATGTTTCACGTGGAACATCCTTAGGCATTTATCCTCCTGCTCACGCATTCGGGCCATTTTAACCTTTGTTTTATCGTCATATCCCATCAGATGCAAAACACCATGGATTATTACCCGGAGCAATTCCTGTGTAAAGGTTGTCTTGAATATCAAGGAATTTTCCCTGACACGGTCTGCGCTGATATAAATTTCCCCGGAAATCGTTTTGGATCTCCCCTCTTTTAAATTGAAGGTCAGGATATCAGTCAGATAATCATGGTCCAGGAAATCTTTATTGAGTTGATGAACAAAAGCGTCTGAGCAGAAAATGAAATCCAAGGACTCAATGGCGTAACCTTCTTTTCCGGCTACTCTTTCAATCCACAATTTGATAAGCTTTTTGTCAGGCATGCGGAGCCGCACACCATTCTTAACAAAGTGGATTGCTTCAGCCATTTACATAGAATGAAAGCTCTACAACACGGCCCTCATCCTGAAAGCTAACCTCGTCAGCAAGGTGCTTCATCAAAAATATACCCCTTCCGGCTGGCTTGTCAATATTATCCGGCATGGTCGGATCGGGAATGTTGTGGAAATTGAATCCAGATCCGGAATCCTGAATTCTGAACTTAAGACCCTGATCGTCAAGCGATAAAGACAATGAAACACTTTTTTCCGGGTTCAGCTGACTGCCATGACGAATGGCATTATTGACAGCCTCTGTAACGGAAATCATAATGTTTCCATAGATGTCATCATCCATTGGAAACCGATCCCTGGCATTATCAATAAAGCTTTCAATCATCCGGATGTTTTCCGGAATGGCAGGAATATCAATTCGGATAGATTTCATGGCAAGTCCCGTGGTTGACCTAATCGCTGAAAGTAATCGCTCGCTTCCTTTTTGAAATAAGGGTACAATTTAGGTGGAACGGTCTTAAGGAGCTCCACCTCTTTCTCTTTTTGTTTCAAATACTCCTGGAAGGCTTTAGGCATTTGATTTTCATACTCTTTGGCAGTCTCACCCTTTCGCTCCTGATCAAACTCCTGTTCACGAACAGACTTCTCTGTCTCCAGCAGCCGGTTTAAAATTTCCTTCTGTCTTCTGATTGTTTGCTCCGTAATGCGCTTATTAACCAGGTCCATTTCCGTCTGCTCCATCTTTGCAGGAATATCACCTCCGGGCTTCTGGCCATTTTGCTGCTCCAGCTTTTCCTGGAGATTCTGCAATGCCTTCCTGATGCGCTCCTGCTCAGCAGCCATCTGAGCAAGCTCCTCAGATAGCTCCCTTCCGGATTTGCCACCCTTTTTTAATTGTTCGATTTGTTCATTTAACTTTTGCTGCATCTCCGAAAGACTTGGCTTCTTATCTCCCTTTGATTTTTTCTTCCCCTTCCCGCTCTTACTCATCATACTCATCATTTGTTGAAAATGATCATTAAGCATAAGTGCGAGGTTGTTCATGGAGGTCATGCTTAACTGCATTTCAGAAGACGCATTCGACTTCTTCCGCTCACGGATAAATTCCGCAGCCCTGTCAAGATGGTGGTTAAGATCTCCCACTTCACGAGTTACAAAACTGCCAAGAGCCATATCCTTCTTACCCAACGATAAAAGGCTGTCCTCCAGAACTTTAGCATCGTCCTGAAGCTTCAGCTGAAGTTGCGAAATGGTCAGATAGGAAGGGTCAGAAAGCTGAACCGTACCGAACTCCTTCATATAACGCTCCTGATCAAATGATAATTTTAAAACTCCGTGAAGGATCTGACGAAGCAGTTCCATGTTGGCCTCATCCATCTCCATTTCCATAGAACTTTGCATCTGCTCCATCCTGGCCTGCATCTGCTTCATCTTTTGAATCGCTTTCTTCTGACTTTCGGAAGATTTTTTGTTTTCCCCACCCTTCAGGTTTTCCTTACTTTTCTCCATTTCCTCACCCGCCTGATCAAAATCCTCCTTTTCAGGAACCGCAGGGTCATCTTCTCCCGCCTCCTCAGCAAGCTCTTTAATCTCTTCCATCATCTCCCGGTCATCATTCAGGTTTTCCTTGATTCCCTCCTGCTGCCTTGACAGATCTTCCTGCTTTTGTTGTTGCTCCTGACTTTGCGAACCCGCTTTCTTTTCCCTGTCACCACCGGATTTTTCTATCTCTTCCGTTTTCTTCAAAAGGCTTTCCTGATCCCGGATGTGTTGCTCAAGGCGATTGATGGCCTGATCTATTTTGGCTTCCAGCTTCAGCTGGTTGAACAGCTCCTTTATTCTGTCAAGCTCCTTTTCAACATTAATTTCATTCCGGCGGATTTTATCAAGCATCTTCTGCATTTGGTCCGCATTGGCATTTTCCTTCAAAAGCTTTTCAAGCTCCCGGAATAATTTTTTTGTCTCTTCATCCAGAACCTCTTCCATCAGCTTCTGAAGCTGCTCGGTCTTTTCCCTGATTCTTTCATCTTGCTCATCAAAAGCACTTCGCTGCTCACTGAGTTTTTCATGCTCTTTTTTTAACTGCTCAAGAGCCTTTTCCATCTCCTGCTTTTGTCTGAGGATTTCATCTATCCGCGCTTTATCATCCCAATTCATGGACTGTTTTCCCCTCAATTCTTTTTGCGCCTCTTTGATGGACTCGCTCAGGGCTTTTGCCTTCTCAAAACCGCTCTTTATTTCTTCGGTAGTCTTATTTTCAGTTTCACGGATCTTCTCTTCAAGTACTTTTGTTCCGGGAACCCTGAAAGTATAAAGACCGGTTTTGGTTGACTTCTTTCCGTTCACACCGTCGTTGTCACTTACTGTCAGAAAATAATTTAACTGATCGTCGGGCTGAAGATCCACAGAGTCAAGTGCCCAGGCAAAGAAAAAGTCCTGTCGGCTCAGTCGCGTATCAAAATTGATTTTGCGTTTTTCAAATGGCCCGGCCTCATTTCCATTACGGATAATCTGCCAGCTTAGTGACAGATCTGTAAGCCCATGATCGTCGGAGATTGTACCACCCAGGTAAAGATTTTTATACAGCACAGAGTCTCCGGCCTGACGGGTTATTATTTCAGGATAAGCATCTTTTATAACCCGTATGGAATACTCCATTTTATCCCTGTTGCGTGCATTTTCATTTTCCAGACCAAGCACATAATGGTCATCATTGAAAAACGATTTGTTATAGCTAAAAATCTCTTTATCAGAAGATTGCATCGGGTTTATCTTCCCATCTGAAAATACGATAGTGGCTTTTTCCGAATGCATCGCCGAAACGGACCACTGCACATTGGTTCCTTCAGGAATTTCAAGATTTCCACTGTTTGTTAAGGATTCACTTTTAAGATTCAGGTAGGAAGGATAAATCAGTCGGGTTTGAATTCCGGTGATCTCCGGTCTCGAAATCACCTCAACCCTGTAAGTGGGAGAATAAAACCCTGCGGCATAAAGCCGGAATGACTGGTTATTGCTAACCTTTTCAAAAACAAAACTCCATGCACCATCTTTCTTAACAAGGGTATGCTGAAGTCCGTTTTGTTCCAGCTGAACGATTTCAGGAATAGCTGAACCGGTAAGCTGAACCTGAAGGGTAAAATCCTCCCCATAATAAGCCTGAAGATTTGGATTAGTGATTTCAAACTTAAAGGGAGCCTCAGGAACAAACTCCTTATTGAACTGTAGAATTCTTTCTGCCGGTTCAGAGACCATTTTAAAATTCAGAGCAGCCACCAGAATTACAATCACTACCGGAACCAGGAGCCAGGGAAGAAATTTTTTGTTCAGAGAAATATCGATGGTTTTCTCAAATGACACCGAACCAAAATCACGGAATCGTTGCTCAACCGCCGCCTGCGCCAGTGGGCCGGATGACGATCTGGAAAGCTGCAGAAGATTAAGCAGGCGGTCTTCAACGGAAGACATGGAGGCTCCGATTTTTCGTGCAGCCTCATCACTGCTCATACCCTTCCTGAGGACAAACCATTTGACAGGCCGCGCCAGGAAATAGATGAAACAGAATGTTGCAAATCCTATAAAACTGAAAAGCAGAAAAAAACGAACTCCGCGACTCAGCCAGAATAAATACTCACTGAAAACAGCAATTAAAAACCATGAGATCAGCAGTCCCACGGTCAAAAGTGCACCACGAATCAAAAGATCCAGGTAATACTTTTTCTTGTAGGGAATAAGTCGCTGCTCAATCCGATCCGGCCACTCAGTCATTCAGTTTTAAACGGATAGTAAAGCGGTAAGGTTAATACAGACAAATTAAGCGGAGCGGAGGATCACCTCAAAAAATATTTCATACCTCAATCACCCAGCCGAATTCCTTTTCAAAATATTCAATGACGTGTTGTTTCAGAAGTTGCTCCTGTTCCAGCAAATCAAAATGCGGGAGTTTTCTTACGAGTTTCCAGTGCGGCCAGCCGTCCTCATCGAGGCCTTCAAGCTCATAATACCCTGCAAGACTCAACACCTTACAGATGGCGATGTGCATTAAATCCTGCTTTTCTTCCTTGGTAAATGTTTTTGCGCCCTTGCCAAGCTCATGGATTCCTATCAGAAAAAGCACGGAATTCAGGTCTTTTGGGCGCTTTCCAAGCGTTTTTTGAATCTGCCCCATCAGCCTGCTCCATTTACGGGCCTGTTCAAGGTCACGCTGATACATCAGTTTTTTTGTAATGCATCCCAGAATTCAAATGCGCGCCTCAGATGCGGTATTACGATTGTACCGCCGACCAGCGTTGCCATTCCCATCGCCTCATGAACTTCTGCAGTGGAAAATCCAACTTCATGACATCGCCCAAGATGATATTTCACACAATCATCACACCGGAGCACCAACGAACAGGTTAGTCCGATCAGCTCTTTACTTTTGATATCAAGCGCCCCACCGGGGGAATAAGCATTGGTGTCAAGATTGAAAATCCTTTTAATAAGGAGATTATCACTGTCAAGGATCTGTTTATTCATCCTTGAGCGGTAGTCATTAAACTGTTCTACTAAATCCATATCCGGGATAAGTTTGGAGCCATAAAAGTAATGAGTTGCCATGAACCGGAATTATCTGAAAGATTTTGTCAGACTTTTCTTTCCCTACTATTGTTATGGATGCCGCGGCCCCATGATCACCTTTGAGGACATGCTGTGTTCTTACTGTCTGAGACAAATGCCATGGAAGCATCCCGTACAACCGGAAAAAAATGAAGCCAGGCTGGTAATTGGTCCGCCGGTTGAGCATACTTTTTCTTTACTTAATTTTAATAAAGGCGGCATCGTTCAACACCTGCTCCATGAGCTTAAATACAACAATCACCCGGAAATCGGCCTTCGGTTAGGAAGAATTCTGGGGATGAATCTGGCCGAAAAAGGATTCGGGCGGCAGTTTGACCTGATAATTCCGGTTCCGTTACACCCTTCCCGCCACCGCACCAGGGGATTTAATCAAAGCACCGTTTTCGCCATGGGTGTTGGTGAAATGATCGGCTCTGAGATTGATGAAAAAGTTGCACTAAGGAAAAACCCGACGGATACACAGACCAAAAAAGATCGTCAGCATCGCTGGAATAATGTACAAAACGTCTTTTACATTGCCGACCCAGAACGCATCAAAGGGAAAAAAGTCCTTCTCGCAGATGATGTAATTACAACCGGGGCTACAATAGCCGCTTTTGGTAAAGAAGTTTTTAAGTGCAACCCCTCTTCCATAAGCATAGCAACCATCGCTGATGTATCATGAAAACATGAGGTGCAGAAACAAAAAATAACCCACATCAAATACAGGCCCCGGAAAATATAAACCCCCTTAATTTCAGGCAGTTAGAAACACCAAATCCCCGCACAAATTCAGAATTCCACAATTTCAGGCAGTTATTCACATAACAATTTCGTAACACCATAAAATCCTATAAATCAAACACTTAAGTGTCTACAAATAAATCCATTCTTTGTGGATATCTTTTTTTCGGCTAAAAAGCCTAACGAAAATCAGGCTGTGTAAGACTCAGATTATCAGCAGATAATAAGTCCGGTAAAAACATCATTTCCCGCCCCCTGCGATCGTGTCCTGATAAAGCGAAGTAATTATTTTTCAGAAATTAAAGATCTTATCCACAAAACCGGAAAATGGACTCTTACAAATCGCTTTTTAATCTACCGAAAGACAAGATTTACCTCAATGGGGCCTATATGAGTCCGATGCCGCTTTCGGTTATGGAGGCAGGAGAGCGGGCGCTGTCATCCAAACAGGACCCGACCTCCATAAGTCAGGAGGATTTCTTTTCAGGTCCGGAAAAACTTAAGCGTGAATTTGCCGCATTGTGCAACATCTCTGATTACAGCAATGTCGCCATTGTTCCATCTGTCTCATACGGGATGGCCACTGTTGCAAAAAACATCAGGGCTAAAAAAGGAGGAAAGATTATCCTGGCTGCGGAACAGTTTCCGAGCAATGTTTATCCGTGGCAGGATCTTGCCCGGCAACAAGACCTTGAGATAAAAATTGTTTCTCCGCCTGATGAGCCTATCGAAAGAGGAAAACGGTGGAATGAAAATATCCTAAATGCCATAGATGAAAAAACCACTATGGTTGTGATCGGAAATGTGCACTGGGCTGACGGGACCCTGTTTGATTTATTGGCCATAAGGAAGGCAACGAGACCCGCCGGTGCATTACTCATTATTGACGGCACCCAATCTGTTGGCGCACTGCCTTTTGACGTTCAGCAGATCTGCCCGGATGCCTTGATTTGTGCCGGTTACAAGTGGCTGATGGGCCCTTACAGTATTGGACTCGCCTATTATGGTGAATACTTTCGTGAAGGAAATCCGATCGAGCATAATTGGATCAACAGGTATAAAAGCGAAAATTTCAGGGACCTTGTGAAATATGAACACCGCTATCAGTCTGGCATGACCCGATATGATATGGGTGAAAAAAGCAATTTTATTCTTGTTCCCATGATGCTTGAAGCACTGAGATTTTTGAACAGAACCGGCCCCGCCGCAATTCAGCAATATTGCAGGGAGATTTCAACGGATGCATTAAACCATCTGACGGAGGCCGGTTGGTGGGTGGAGGATCCGGCTTACCGCACCAGCCATCTATTTGGGATGCATCCCCCCAAAGGCATTGAGATAAGCGAAGCATTGAATCGCCTGATTCGAAATAATATTTATGTGTCGCTGAGGGGTTCGGTGATACGTGTTTCGCCAAACATTTATAACGACAGGACAGAATTGAACAGGATGGCTGAAATTCTTATCGGGTAATTTTCTTGTCTTGCTGCCGTTAAGTCATAACAGCGTTCAACCTCTTATATTTACCTGTTTTCTAAAGCTGAGATGACATTAAGGGTACTGATTTTTCTGATTTTCCTGACGGGTATTAAAAGTTCCTTCAGTCAGACCCGCATACCTGAAAGTTTTGCAGACAGTGTTGTCAGGGTAATTGCAGCCGTCAGACAGCCTGATGCGATTGCGCTTGGTGATGCTTTCAGGAAATTTTACAACGCCACAAACATTGAGACTGGTCTGGCGGTGAGAAGACAAATCAGTGCAATGAGCGCGCGTCGTTATAAGGCTCGTCCTGAATTACAATCCTATATAAAAGCACTCCTTTCAGGCGTAAAGGTCATGGAGGGAATGAGGATCATGAACTGGCTGACCGTAACGGATAGTGTCATTATATATGAGCCTTCACAGCGTGCGATAAAATATTTTGAGAACAGCAGGGGGTTCTTTGAACAATCGCGCCTTGGAAGTTCAAAAAGTTTCTCATGGTATGCCCGCAGGGATAATTTTGAATTTGTGTTTATTCGTTCCGAGCAGGAGCTGATTTCGGAACAAAACACTGCAGAAGAATCGCCATCGGACTCTTTACCGGTGATGCCTTCGTGGTGGATGCCTGCTTATCCGCCTTCGCTTTCAGGAGGCGCTATCCGCTTTGGAAGCATTGATCTTCAGATAGTCGCTCCGGCTGATACCCTTCGCATTTCCGAAGTTGCCGGTGGATTTTCTTTGGCTGAAGGCGTCTTCATCGGAACAGGCGGAAGTTTTAGCTGGCCTGATTTACCCGGCGTGCACTTCAGATCAACAGACACCTGGTTTTTTGATACAGCAAATCCCCGCTTTACAATTGAACGGGGTCGATTGAATTATACCGGAGTATTACAGAGTCCGGTTCAGGGGAAACTACTATTCAATATTACGGCTACCGGCTCAGAAAACCCTAAATTCATATCCTTTGAAAACACCATTCCGCTTAACCGTGTTACTTATCCGGGTCTTGGCTTTCGTGGAGGATTTTCACTGTCAGGTCGCAAATCAGGCAACGAGTCTGTACAAGGCAAGCGGGCAGAATTAAAACTTGAGGACGATGGTGTAACGAGATTTTATGTACGCGCACCGGAACTTGAGTTTAAGGACTCTGTGGCATCAGCCAGAAATTCGCGTGTAAGTTTATACTACAGGAACGATTCTGTTTTCCATCCCTCCGTTGACTTTGTATTTAACATGAAGAATAGGGTGGTTACCCTGTCGAGGAGCCGGGGCGAACTGAAAGATGTGCCTTTTGAAAGTTCTTATTTCAACATAGATTTTTCTGCCGACCGCCTTGTCTGGCATATGGAAAGGGACAGTATGGATATCTTTTCATCTTCAGATGTTGCGCAGGTCCCCGTGATCATTCAGTCAAAGGATTTTTTTAATCAGAATGACTGGCGGCTTTTAGGTGGTGTTGGTTTTGATTTTCATCCGATGAGGCTGGTGGCACAATATGCTTTTGAAACGGGTAACGATATTTTTTATGTAGATGATCTGGCAAAAAAAATTAACAAACCGGCTGCGATTATAAGTTCTGCAATGACCTTTCTGGCCTCTAAGGGGATGATCGGTTTTGATAAGGCTACCGGAGTAGTCAAACTGGAGCAGCGCGGTCTTGGTTTTGCGATGGCTTCCTCGAATGATACAGATTTTGATAATTTAAAAATTCTAGCTTCAGCTGAGCTTGTTCCTGATATTTCTGTAAGCCTTCGCAAAGGCATTATGCAGGTTCGCGGTGTTGATGAATTCCGGATCAGTGATTCCCTGAATCTGAAAATCAAGCCCGACAGCGCAATGGTTATTATTAAAAAGAACAGGGACATGAGAATCAGCGGCCGGATCACGGCCGGGAATTTTGAAATCAAAGGAAAAAACTTTGACTTTAAGTATGACAGCTTTTACATCGTCCTTGACAAAATTGATTCCATTGGATTTTTGATTGAGGAGAAAGATGTAAGAGGTCAGAGTTACCGCCGAAGGCTGAACAATGTACTGGTTGGCGCGGACTCCTTAGCCGAGGAAAACAAGCGAGAAACCAAGATGGATAAGGCGACTTTGTACATTAATCTTCCTCAGAACAAATCCGGCAAAATTCATATTCCGGCATATCCGAGGCTTGATGCTAACACGGGGGGAATGTTTTATTTTGACCGAAAGGAAATCCTGAATGGAATATATGGCCGGTCGGTATTTTTTCTTGTGCCGCCATTTAAACTGGATAGTTTGAATAAAGCCGGCAATGTATCGTTTTCAATGCCAGGCAGTTTTTTTTCAGGCAATATGTTTCCGGTCTTCAAGGACAGCCTTACAATTATGAAAGACAAGTCCCTTGGATTTTCACACCAGATTCCGCCGGCAGGATATTCACTATTTAAGGGTAAAGGAGTGCTGAAGGGTCAGATATCACTTGACAACCGGGGAATTCTTGGTTCCGGCGTTCTTGAATATTACTCTGCGCAATTCCGTTCAGATGACATTCTTTTCCTTCCGGACTCAGTTACCTTCAGAGGAAGAAACGGATTGATTGCCGCCAGCTGGATAGATGCCGTTTCTCTTCCGCAAGCATTATTGCCCAGATACAAATTCAAGTGGACCCCACTGAGAAATCAAATCAGTCTTATAAATGTTAGTGAGCCCTTTTATTTATATGATAAGAGTGTCAAAGTGAAAGGCGAGCTGACGTTGACTGAAAAAGGAATGACCGGCGCCGGAAATCTTGAAACCAGAGGATCCGAGCTCAGCTCAATAGAGATGAAATTCTCTGATAAAAAATTCACTGCACTGCAGGCGGACTTTAGAATACCTACAGAGGACGTATCAAAGCCGGCGCTCCAGGCAAAAGATGTAAGGCTGACCTATGATCTTGAAAAAAACTTTGCACAGATCAATCCTGAATATGAAGGTGATGCGGCGCTTGATTTTCCATATGCAAAAATAAAAACCTCTATACCTGATGCCCGCTGGGATTTTAACAGTCAGAAAATCATAATGACCAAAGCTCCTGCAGTCGCTCCTGAAAACTCATACTTTTATACAACGCGGGAGGATCTGGACTCCTTATCATTTATGGCGACAGGTGCTGAATATGATATTATTCAAAAGCAGTTGCTCGTCCGGGGCATACCATATATTCAAGTTGCAGATGCACGTATTACTCCTTCAGGCGGGCAGGTTCTGATCATGGAAAATTCAAAGATTGATCAGTTGAAAAACACAACCATTGTACTAAATACACAAAACACCTTTCATACGCTTAAAGATGGCGTGGTTGATATTATATCAAAAAATGAATTCAAAGGATATGGGACCTATCAGTATGTGAATGCCGTTCGTGACACGTTTAAAATACGATTTTCTGATTTCAGAATGGAAGCGGCGCCATCGGGATCTGACCAGACGCCTGTAATGCAGACGGTTGCAAGCGGCAATATCACCGAAGAAGATAATCTCCTGCTTTCACCGAGGATTTTTTATAAGGGCAGGATGACAATGTACGCCCTGCGACCGGCGCTGGAATTGAAGGGTTATATCAAACTTGATCTAAAAACCATCCGGAACCACAATACGTGGATAACACATGAACAAAGCGGAGATGAGGAAAATATTTTAATTGCTTTTGATAAAGCCTTTAGCGAGACCGGCGACAAGGCAGCGGCCGGAATACACTACAATAATAAAGGTGATTTATATGTTGATTTTCTTTCCGGAATAAAGTCAGAGAATGATGAAGATTTTTTTCTTCCGGCAGGAACCCTTTTTTATGATACAGCCACTTCTGAATTTAAAATAGAGGACCTTAAAAAATCTACCGGTGAAAAACTTTCCGGAAAAGTGCTGGCCTATCGTGAAGAAAAAGAGGAAATAAAATTTGAGGGGCCGGTTAATTTTTTCAGAAATAATCCTGATTTTGAAGTCAGGGCATCTGCCATCGGGTTTGGAAATCTGATTTCAAATGATGTCAAAATGAATGCGCTGATTACAATCGATGGCGCAATCCCACTGCCTGTTATGACGGCCTTGTCTGAAAATCTGACCGGTGTTATCAAGAATGAGAATGTCCCCGAAGGAATGGGTGATCCTACTGAGTTGCTGTATAAGGTTGCAAATATTGTCGGGGAAACGCAGGCGAGATTTTATGAAAAGAAATCTCTGCAGTCTTACACATCCCTTACAACCCTTCCTGAAATGATTAAAGCCATTGTTCTGTCTTCTGTAGATATGCGGTGGTCGGATAAGTATAAAGGATTTTACAGCATCGGTGATATCGGCCTGAGCAATATTGGCAGAACCGACATCAACGGAAGTTTTGAGGGCTTTTTAGAAGCACGAAAAAATGAGGATGGCAGCCCTGTATTTCATTTATTTATTAAAGCCGCCCCCGAGGTTTGGTATTATTTCGGATATGAAGATTCAAGACTCATGATTCAGACCTCTGTTCCCGAAATTAATGATCAGGTGTTTCGTCGCTCAAATGCAGGCAAGGCAAGACCGGGTGAGCTGGTTTTGATTCCGGGCAGTGAAGAAGAGACACTGGAGTATGTTAACCGTTTCAGGAAGAATTATCTTCAGATTGATACGCCTTATGACTTGAACGGCCGCCGGTCATCCGCCTCCAAAAAGGAAACAAATAAGAAAGAAGAAAAAGATGATGGCTTTTAAATCCATGCCTCATATTAAAAATAATAAGCAGATGTATCACATATCGAATAAAAGCAACCCGAATTTTTATTTAAGAGTGCTTCAATAAAAACATCACTGTAATTTTGCCAAATCTCTGCGGGCCCCGTGAGGATGATCACAGCCGGGAACCGGGATCTTCATTTTAGAGTGTAAACTTTTTCAGAGATTTGTGGTCTAAATGTTTTTAACAAAAAAATTATGAGGGGAAAATTGAAGTTTGTTCTAATGTTCGCGGTTATGCTTTCAGCCGTCGTATTTTCAGCATGTAATGATGACGATGATGACAATACTGTAAAAAAAGCTACGGTGGAAGTGCGTCTGACAGATGGTCCCGGAGATTACCAGCAGGTAAATATCGATATTGAGGACGTACAGATTAATCCAACGGATGACAATTCCGGATGGATTTCACTGATGGATAATAATGACAAAGGCATTTATGATTTGTTAACACTCACAAATGGTGAGGATACGCTGCTGGGCTCAATCAGCACAACGGCTGCAAAAATTTCACAGATCCGTCTTATCCTTGGTACCGGCAACACAGTAAAAGTTGGGGGTGAGACTTACGATCTGATAACCCCAAGTGCACAGCAGTCCGGCCTTAAGCTGAACCTGCAGCAAACGCTCAGTGAAGGCGTCACTTATAAAATCCTGCTGGACTTTGATGCTGCCAAATCAATTGTTGCAAGAGGAAATAATACTTATTCACTGAAGCCTGTTATCCGTGTGATCAGCGAGGCAACCAGTGGCTCTATTTCAGGAACTGTTAGTCCGGTTGAGGCTAATCCTGCAGTTTATGCCATTTCAGGAGCGGATACAGTAAACACCGCTTTTCCTGATGATGCCGGAAAGTTTTTACTGAAAGCCATTCCCGCCGGAACGTATCAAGTAACATTTGAACCCGCGGAAGGTTATGTCCCTAAACAGGTTGAAAGTGTTATTGTCACAACGGGTAATGTAACCAGTCTTGGAACAGTTGCTATTGAGGAAGAGCCCCCGCTCTGAATTGATTAAATTTTTGATTGAAAAAACCCGGTTTTTGTCCGGGTTTTTTTATTTTCTGATAGGGAGCAGCCAGAAGCCATGAAAGGGAATTAATATTAGATATATGTAATTTCATCCCCTTCAATTATGCTGCTCCTTAATGATCATGAACTCGAGAATCTTCTTTCTCCGCTTCAACTTGTGAATGCAGTAGAAGCTGCAATGATTTCAGATGAAGCGCAAGAAAATTTTGTGCCCCAACGCATGCATGTTCCGCATGCCGGCAACACATATTTACTGATGCCTGCATACGGAGTGAGTACAACCGGAACAAAGCTTGTTTCAGTGATACCAGAAAATACTCAGTCGGGGCTGCCTGTGATCAGTGGAATGTATTCTTTGAATGATGCAAAGACAGGGGCTTCGCTTGCACTTATGAACGCGTCAAAGCTTACCGCACTTCGCACCGGGGCAATCGCTGCAGCAGCGGTC
>JBMTCO010000016.1:0-30944 GCA_049430945.1 Cyclobacteriaceae bacterium | reverse complement strand
GATAAGCGATAAAGGATATAATAATGGTTGCACCGTGACTGACGGAGAGGTTAAAAATACCTTGCTGGTCTGTAGCGCTTCCGTTGGTTGTGCCTTTTTCAATGACACTTACGCCGGGAAGGAGGCTTCCGTCAGATTTGTCGGTCACAGTGCCTCTGATGCTGACTTTCTGAGCCATCAATGAAAGGCTCACCATCAGCAGCAAAACAGTAATCCTGATGTGCATATTCTTAGGTTTTCTGGTTTAGTGGTAAAAAAATCTTGCTACTTTAACTTCAAAAAAGAGCATCCTTAAAGTTACCTTTTCTGTGGTTTAATGGGTCCTTTGAATCCATTTTTTTTGGTTGGAAATAAAAAAATCTAATTCACCCCGACGTGTTTGATTTGATTTTTTACCTTCACAAGCCATGATCAGATCTGCCATTTATGTGCCTTTGAGCAAAGTATTCCCAAACAGTATTTATAAGTATATCAGGCCTTTAAAGGCCGGTTTCTTTATTGTGTTGATGGTTCCATTTTTTGTTAGCTGTATTCATTCCGTTGAGCCTGGATCATTTACCAAAGCCGATGCTGCAAATCCTGTACTTAAACCTGGCGATGGAATTTTTGTTTGTCCTGTTACAAACGATTCAGTGGCATGGGAAACAAAGGATGTTTTTAATCCTGCTGCGGTGGTAAAGGATGATAAAGTCTGGTTGTTCTATCGTGCGGAAGATTCAGTCGGCAGATTTAACGGCACCTCAAGGATCGGCCTTGCCGTAAGTGCGGACGGGTTTAATTTTCAGCGAAGGCCAACGCCAGTTCTTTATCCTGAACATGATGAGATGCTTGAATTTGAGTGGGAGGGAGGAATTGAAGATCCCCGCATTGTGAATAGTCCTGCGGGAGGATATATAATGACCTATACGGCATACGACGGAAAAACGGCCAGGTTGTGTATTGCTTTCTCAGATGACCTGATCAAGTGGCGCAAGGGGGGGACAGTACTGAGAAATGAATTCAGAAATCTGTGGAGTAAGTCAGGTGCCATTGTGGCTGAGCGAAAAGGAGAAATAATGGTGGCGAAAAAAATCATGAATAAATACTGGATGTATTTCGGTGATACCGATTTGTTTATGGCCTGGTCAGAAGATCTCACGAACTGGCATCCGCTGGAAAAAGACGGAAAGCTTATTCCGGTATTAACTCCCCGCCCGGGAAAATTTGACAGCAGACTTGTTGAAAGTGGTCCGTATGCTTTGTGGAATTCCAATCGCATTCTGTTGCTTTATAACGGAATGAATCTTGACCCAGGCGGTGATCCTGATTTGCCGGCAGGAGCTTATTGTTCAGGTAAAGCATATTTTGATCCGAATAATCCTGCAATTCTAATTGGCCGCGACGATCAATATTTTCTTAAACCTGATAAGCCTTATGAAATTGAGGGGCAGGTTAACCAAGTATGTTTTATAGAGGGACTTGTTTACTTTAAGGATCGCTGGTTTTTATATTACGGTACAGCAGATTCTAAAATTGCCGTTGCCGTTTCCGACACCAACAAAAATTAATCTTACCATGAAACATGTTGTCATTTCAGGTATTGGCGGAAATCTTGGAAAAGATCTGGAAGCGTATTTTGTAAATGCAGGGTACAGGGTCACAGGTATCTGGTCGCCGGGAAAGAAGCCGGATGATAAAAAGGAATTCGGCTTTGAAGCTGATCTCAGGGATGAATCTTCAGCAGCAACCTGCATTCAATTGATCAGGGATAAAGTTGGACCCATTGATGTTGTGCTTGCAGTTGCCGG
Source organism: Cyclobacteriaceae bacterium (assembly GCA_049430945.1). Classification (GTDB taxonomy): domain Bacteria; phylum Bacteroidota; class Bacteroidia; order Cytophagales; family Cyclobacteriaceae; genus ELB16-189. The sequence continues at coordinate 29,157 of JBMTCO010000016.1, read as the reverse complement.
TGGATTTGAGTCAGGAACGCTGGATGAAACGAATCTTGAGTCTGTTAAAAAAATGATTGCACTCAATTTTGATACCGCATGGAATCTGGTAAGACCGGTTTTGAAACTGATGAAAAAAGACTTTGTGCCCGGAAGGATTGTACTCATAGGAGCGCGGCCAGCCTTCGAACCTGAGCGTGCAAAAAACATGGTGGCTTATGCCTTGTCTAAATCTTTGCTTAATGACTTTGCTTCTATTGTGAATGCAGATTCAGGTTCTTCAGGAATTGTATGCTCTGTGATTGTTCCTGGAACCATTGACACCCCTCAGAACCGGTCCTGGGCAGGTGATTCCGATACATCTTCATGGGTTACAACCACCGAAATTGCCCGTGCCATTGAGTATCTTGCCAGCCCTGAGGGCAGTAAATTAAGAGCCCCTGTTTTGAAGCTTTATGGCGACTGATTTCTGCAAACCGGACTCAGGAGTTATCTTTATGCTTCGGTTTTTGAAAAGTATTTATGAGAATTGGTCAAATTGCACGCCAAATTAATATTAGCCCGGGCGAAATAATAGAGTTCATTCAGAATCAAGGCTTTACAACTGATATTGATACCAATGCACGCCTTGATGAACAACAGATAAAGGCCATCTTTGATCACTTTGCTCCAAAAAAAGCTAATGCACTGGATACTTTAATCGCGTCGCAGCCGGCCCAAGGCACTGAAATGGATGCGGCCCGGGATCATACTGCTGGCGAAAATTCAGACGCTCCCGTTGAGACCATCAGAGCTCCTAAAATTGAGTTGCAGGGCCTCAGGGTAGTTGGCAAAATTGAACTTCCCGAGCCGAAGAAAAAACAGCCTGAGCCGGAGTCAACTTCTCAGGAATCCGTTGAGCGCAGGCCTGAAGTTTTTAAGAGGAGAGACCCTAAGCCCAACCGTCCATGGATCAATCCTCTGGAAAAACAAAGACTTCGGGAGGCCCGTCTGGCTGAGGAAGAAAAAAAGAAGAATATTGCCCGACAAAAAGAACTCAGGACTGCTGCTTACCTGAGTCGTCAGATGAAGCTTAAAAATACTGCGGTAGTCAGAAATAAAAATGTAAGGAATACCGGAGCCCCTGAGCAAAGAAAATCAAAACCACGTCCGCAATCCCTTCTGGGCAGAATATGGCTCTGGCTTACAAACGCCGAATAATCTCAGTGTGCCGGAATTTATTTTCTCATCCTGTAATCAAGTGGTGGCTTACGATCGCCAATCATTGACTTGTATTTAAAATCAGGTCCTGTTTTGTTTTGAAGTTCAGCCTTTGCCTGTTTTGCAATGGCAGGATTCAAAAACAGATCGACACCCGTCATGGCGATAACTTTTGCAGCATTGGCCATCGCTGTCATTCCGATATTGGTGCCTCCGCATGCCACTGCCTGCCATGAATGTGCAGGTGTTCCGGGAACCCATGTTGCAGTACCCAACCCGGTGGAAGGAACAACCCAGGTGATGTCTCCGACATCCGTTGATGCATAAAAAAATCCATCAAGCTTAAACGGCTCAACTTTTTGTGCATTGGTGATGGCAGGAGGATTACCGGGTAAAGTTTTCTGCAATTCATTTGCGAAGGCGATGTCTGCTTTAGTGTATTTTACTCCTCCGACCTTTTCCAGATTCGACTGCATGAGTCTTGCAAGCGTTTCATTTCGCATAAGGTTATAGGAGCCTGAAATGACTTCATGTTTTACAGTTGTTTCGGTTCCTGTTGCTGCACCCTCCGAAGCTTTTACAATTCTGTTCCAGATTTCATCCAGTACGCGAGCATCAGGATGGCGGACCATATATTCAACTTCTACAAAATCAGGAACCACATTGGCGGCTAGACCTCCGTTTTTAATAACATAGTGAATCCTTGTCTCCTGAGGAACATGCTCCCGCATCAGGTTTACCATATGGTTCATAGCCTCAGCACCATCCAGTGCTGATCGCCCGGCATAAGGCGCTGCTGCCGCATGGGCCGATCTTCCATAGAATCTGAATACCGCCTGCTTGATGGCAAGACAGGTTTCCGGACTCGCGTCATTATTATCCGACGGATGCCAGTGCAAAACCACATCCACATCATTAAACAGTCCATCACGCACCATATAAACTTTTGCACTTCCGCCTTCTTCGGCCGGAGTGCCGAATAGCTTTACAGTGCCGGTTATTTTATTTTCAACCAGCCAGTTCTTAAGTGCTGCGGCGGCCGCAACACTCGCTGTTCCGAACAGATGATGCCCGCAGGCATGTCCACCTCCACCTTCAGTAATTGGAAATTTGGCAGCAGCACTATCCTGCGACAAACCGGGAAGCGCATCAAATTCTGCAAGTATGCCAATCACAAGATTATCTGAAATGTTCTGGGTTCCTGGTTCCGGAACAGCAGAGGAAAAGGTTGCAACAAAGGCTGTGGGCATTCCGCTGACACCCGCCTCCACGGAAAAGCCCTCTTTTTTTAGAACCTCCTGAAGCAGACCTGAACTCCTTGTTTCCTGAAAACCAAGCTCTGCATAGCCCCAGATACTTTTGGCAACCTTCCGGTATCCGGCAGATTTCATTTCAATATCAGCCTCTACAAATTGCTTCTGCTTGTCAGGTTTTACTTTGGGATTGACCTCTTTTTTCTGAGCATTTGATACAAGCAGGGCAAACGAAAAAAGGATAAGTGTGAGGGTTAGGTTTTTATTCATTTCAGATCAATTTATTATTAGCAGATGAAAATATAAATAAATGCGAAACTGATGTTATCATCTAATCTGATGTTCAATCAATTCAATTCCATATTCCTTCAGTTCTTTTAAAACAGGCTCATACATCTCAGGCAGGACGGGGACATGAACTCCTCTTGATTGAATTTTTTCATCCAGGATTAGTCTCGCCGTAATTCCTGCCGGCAGTCCTACGGTACGGGCCATGGCTGTTGGCCCGTTTTCAACACCCTCTGAAACAAGCGATGCCTGAATTTCATGCTCCGAACCATTCAGCGTATAAACAAACTGATGCCACAGGACAACCTGATCAAGATCTCCCGGCATCATCTTCCATTTTTTATTAAGGATGTGTTCAAGTATTTGCGCAGGAGTGCCTTTGTCTAGTCCTACTTTTTCGTTTTCAAATAATCCGCTCCACTGAAGCATGGCAATTTCAGGTGAGCCTGCCGGTAGTCCCATCAGTTCACTTATTTGCTTATCAGGATTTTCAGCACCTCCCGGCAGGAACAATGAGATAAAATCAATGTGGCTCATATTTGCTGTATTCAGTTCGCCCTGATCTTCACAGCAGCCAAGCTGAACAAAAATATTCCATGCCTGACAAAATCCTTTGTACCGAAGTGTTCCCCGAATCATGGTTTCAACCTCGTTGAGTCCATATGTGTTGATATACTTAAGTGAATCTCTGTTGGCATAGCCGTCAAACTTTCCCAAACCCGGCACGTTGATTTCAACAGTTCTTCTGAAAAGCTGCTGATATGGTATTCTTTTCAACCTGCCGCCCTCGCGATAAATTGCATATCCCTGGCCGGCCATGACCACATTGCGGGCATTCCAGGTGAATTTATACCGCCAGGGATTTGCGGTGTCTGTTGCAGGTGCGATTAAACCGCCTGTGAAAGACCTGAAGGCTTTTATTTTGCCTCCTGAACTCCTGATGCGGTGAATAATTTCCATGGCACTCATGTGATCAATCCCCGGATCAAGTCCGCATTCATTCAGAAACAAAAGTCCGTTTTGTCTTGCGGCTTCATCAAAGGATTTCATTTCATCCGAAACGTAACTGGCGGTAACCAGGTGTGTTTTGCCTTCAAGACAATGTAAGGCAACCCCGGGATGAAGATGTGAAGGCAGTAATGAGATTACAACATCTGCCTCTTTTATCAGTCCTGCTGCGAGCTCCACCTCAGAAATATCAAACCTAATTCCTTCACCGTAACCTGCCGAAGCAATTGCGCTTTTGGCTGTTTCCTCGGAAAGATCGCCTGCCTTCAACGACCAGTCATGCTCCCGGCACATACGCGAAACGTAACCGATCAGCGACGCAGAGGAACGCCCCGCCCCCAGTATTAGTATGTTTTTTGCCATGGAAGATTGTTTCGATGAATACGAATAATGATGATGCCTGATCAAAAATATTAAGCTAACTTCAGAGCGACAACAATCTTTATTCAAAGCGCATAGCCACTTATGAGTGATTTCACGGTATTTGATTCCATTGACATGCTGGATGCAGAGTCCAGATATCTGATCCATAAGGCAAAAGAGGCTGCACTGCATGCTTATGCCCCATATTCGAAATTTCATGTAGGTGCAGCCCTGGTTTTATCCAATGGAAATCTTATAACAGGAAGTAACCAGGAAAATGCATCTTACCCTCTCTGCATGTGCGGGGAACGCGTAGCACTTTATTCGGCTGCGGCACAATTCCCTGGTCTTGCAATCAAAAGATTGGCAGTTGTCGCATTCAGAAAAGGTCAAAAAAACCTTGTTGCCGCAACTCCGTGCGGTGCGTGCAGACAGGTTTTGCATGAATTTGAAGAGCGGCAAAAGAATCCGTTTCCGGTAATATTTTTCGGACCCGGTGACAAATGGTATCAGGCCGGTTCTGTATCAGCATTGTTACCTATGGCCTTTGATAAGGCAGGTTTGGGTCAATAGACTTTTTGTTACGTGCAGGGTTAAATTCTGCCGCGTCCACAAACATCGCGTTCTGAAAATCCCTTTACTGTATCTTTGTAATCCATGAGTGAAGAAATTCTCAAAGCGCTGGCACGTCTTTTTGCTATCGTAACCCGGCAGGACGGAGGGGTGACTAAAAACGAGCGGGAATTTGTTCACAACTTCTTCAGGTCAGAACTTGATCAGCGCTCAGTTCAGGAGTACATCAGGCTTTATGATGGCTATGCAGAGGCCGAACAGGCGTCTGAGCCAATGTCAGATGCTTCCGGTCTTGTTCATGATTCCATACGGACTTTGGCCATTTGCAAAAGGATTAATAAGACCCTCGCACAGAAACAAAAAATTGTTGTACTGGCAAGGTTGCTGGAATTGGTTTCTTCAGACAGAAACTTCACGCCACTCCGAATGGAAATTATTCATACTGTATCCAGTGTTTTTAATGTTCCGGAAAATGAATATGACATGCTGGAAAAGTTTGTCACAGGTGAAAATGGCCAGGTCCTGAATTTTGCGGAGGTCCTGCTGATTTGTCCCCAATCCTATCATTCACCCGAAGCACAAAAAACTATCCGGTCTCAGGTGACCGGCTATATTTCGTTTCTTCATATCAGGAGCCAGGATGTCATTTTTGCGCGCTATGTAGGAAGCGAACAGCATATTTTTAACGGCCTGCCCATGCAGCCCCGCCGGGTTTATATTCTGAGTCCCGGTAGTACGGTAAAAACGCAGCTGGGAGAGGCACACTATTATTCTGATTTATCTGCAGCCTTTAATGAGGAACTAAAAACGGTAAAACTTTCTTTCCATGCCGACATTAGGAATTTCACTTTTCCGGGTGGCATAGTCGGACTTCGGGAGGTTCAGCTTTCAGAGGGACCCGGAAAATTGATTGGCATAATGGGCGCCAGCGGTGCAGGTAAAACCACACTGCTGAACGTGCTTGCAGGTCTTGAAAAACCAACTGAAGGAAATGTTCAGATTAATGGGTTTAACCTTCATGAAAAACCGGAAGCGCTCAGGGGTGTAGTTGGTTATGTAGCTCAGGATGACATGCTGATTGAAGAGCTGACCGTCTATGAAAATTTATATTATAACGCCAGACTTTGCTTTGACGGATTTTCTGAAGCAAGATTAGAGCGAATGGTCCTCCACGTTTTGCAAAACCTGGGTCTGGAACAGTGGCGTGATCTCAGAGTTGGAAGTGTGCTGGATAAAACCATCAGCGGAGGACAGCGGAAAAGACTCAACATTGCACTGGAACTGATTCGGGAGCCTGCAGTGCTTTTCCTTGATGAACCAACCTCAGGACTTTCCTCCAGAGACTCTGAAAATGTTATTGATCTTCTTAAGGAACTATCAAACAGGGGCAAGCTGGTTATTACAGTTATCCATCAGCCATCGTCTGATATCTATAAGATGTTTGACAAAATCCTGATTATGGATGCGGGTGGCTTTATGGCTTATTATGGTCCTCCTGTCGAGGCTGTCACTTGGTTCAAGGAGGCTTCCAGTCAGGCTGATTTTAATCGTGGCCAGTGTGAGGTTTGCGGAAATGTAAATCCAGAACAGATATTCAGTCTGATGGAAGCAAGTATTCTTGACGAATATGGAAATCCGACCAACAGACGGAAGGTGAATCCTGCTCAATGGAATGAAATTTTCAAACAAAATAATAAGCCGCAGGCAGTTGAGTCTGTTAAAACACCTCCTGTCTCTACGCTTCGGTTGCCGGGCAGATTAAAGCAAATGCTGATATTTCTGATGCGCGATTTCCGGGCCAGGATATCGAACATCCAGTATATGCTGATCAATTTGCTGGAGGCTCCCGTGCTTGCTGCTGTACTCGCATTTATTATTAAATACAGTAATACCGCAGGCGACCGTGAGTATCTATTCAGATACAATGACAACATTCCTGCATTTTTCCTTATTTCTGTTATTGTGGCTCTGTTCATGGGGCTAACTGTGAGTGCTGAAGAAATCATCCATGACCGTCGTATTTTAAAAAGAGAATCATTCCTTGATCTCAGCCGAAACAGTTATTTGGTCTCTAAACTGGCGCTGTTGTTCTCATTGTCGGCAGTGCAAACACTTCTGTTTGTCCTTGCAGGTAATTATATCCTGGAGATCAGGGACATGAACATGGCCTTCTGGCTGGTCTTGTTTTCAGCATCCTGCTTTGCCAATGTACTTGGTTTGAATATTTCCTCGGCCTTCAATTCAGCGGTCACTGTTTATATTCTGATTCCGCTGTTGCTGATTCCGCAAATGGTTTTGAGCGGTTTGTTATTCAGTTTTGACAAAATGCATGACGTAGTTCGGGCAAAAGGAAAGGTGCCTGTTGTTGCAGATCTCATGGTCTCTCGGTGGGCCTATGAGGCTATGGCGGTTCATCAATTCACTTCCAACAGGTTTCAGGCGCCTTACTATCCATATGAAAAAGCTAAGGCTGAAGCTGATTTTAAATCCTCCTGGCTTGTCGATGAATTAAGAGAAAAAAATAGAGTTGCACTGAAAGAATTCAATTCAGGAACGATTACGGAAGTCGGAAAAAATGCTTTGGCGGTTATAAAAAATAGTATTCGTAATGAAATTCCGAATGCGGCAGAATTTGGAATCAACACCGGAACTGACCTGAATTTGGCAGGATTCAACTCAGAAGTTTCTGAAAAGCTGAATGATTATTTCTCGGCTCTGGAATCTCACTATCAGGGTCTTTACAGAAAGAATGATCTGCTGATTCAAAAGAAAATGGCTTTTATGGATTCCGTTTATGGCGAAAATCCAAAAGTGATGAAGGACCTTTATTTTAATGAAAGCCTGTCTGAACTGGTTCGTAACCTGAAGGCAAGAGATGTGGTTCTGGAACATGACGGCAGGATATCCGGTCAGATTAACCCTGTTTACCGGGAACCGGCATCCGATCATTTCCTGGATTACCGGACTCCCTTTTTTGTTCCTGAGAAGCAATTTGTGGGACTGGTCTTGCCAACTGTTGTCTTTAATGTCCTTGTCATTTGGTTTATGAGCCTGACGCTCTATATAACCTTATATTACCGTTTACTCGAAAAACTTATCCGTTATCTGAGCAGGGGGCAATTGCACGCCTGAACCCTCAAAAACTGCATATTCAGATCTTAGGGGCGGCCGTTTGCATACAATTGATTTGAAATGTTCGTTTAACTAGTTTTGAAACTAATTTTTGTCACTCCATGAGGTATTTACCGTTATCCCTTCTGATTCTTGTTTTTTCCTGTGGCCCGTCAAGGGAACAGCAGGAGAGGGCATTTGAAGAATCTCTGGCTGGTGATTCACTGGGTACGCTGCCACCCGGAATCAATGATGAGTTTATTGAACGTGTGCTGCAGCAGATACCAAGTCCGTTGGAAGTTTCGGCCATGCTTGTGAATTCAGGAATGAAATACAATCCTGAACTTTTAAATTCTCCTGATAATCTTGGAAAGTACAATACAACGTTTCAAAAAGCCCTTGCAATCGGTGCCTATGGATCAGATCTCTATTACACCAGCCTTTATGGTATGAATAGGGATGAGCTTCGTCTGATCAATCCAATCAAGTCACTTTCCAATGATCTGGGAATAGGTCATTTTTTTGATATGGCCACTATCGCCCGTCTGGCAGGGAGCAGGGAAAATATGGATTCCTTGCTTTTGGTTACCATGCAGAATTTTAATGAGGTGAATCAGTTTCTTCAGGATAAAAAGCGTTCTGAAGTAAGTGTGCTGATGATGACAGGAGGCTGGCTTGAGGCAATGTATGTGCTGCTTGAAGCTTATTCAACTGATCCGACACAGGTCGCACTCAGAGAACATATCGGCGAACAGAAAATAATCCTGACCCATCTGATGCTTCTCTATCCCTATTTTCAGCATGATAAGAACATTGAATCCCTGAATGTAGACATGCAGCAACTGAAGTCAGCGTTTGAAGGGGTTGAAATTATCAGTAATTTCAGAGAATCAACTGTTGAAATCATTAACGGTGTCGGTGTCATAAAGGATAACAGCACCACCACGGTTAAAATCACCCGTGCACAGGTTGACAATATCCGCAGTGTTACTTCCGCTTTGCGAAATAAGCTGTTAAATTAAACCCGGAAAAAATTTATATGAACCGTTTTATTTTAGTTCTAGCTATATCTGTTCTGAGTTCCGGAATTTATGCTCAGTGCAATCCTGATGCCTATGCATTGGCCTGTGTGCCGAAACTTGCAGATGGATTCAATTTTCTTAAAAGCTATAAAATTGACGGACAGGGTGGACAAAAAGGTAAAATTGAATACTCCTACTTGTTCACCAAAGGCACCCAGTATATGATCAATCTCTGTGTTGAGGGCACCGATACCGACGGAATTGTTGTAAATCTGTTTGACGGCGCAAGAAATAAGATTGCTTCCAATCTGATCAACGGTACTTATGTGAATCAGTTGACTATGATGTGCAATGCAACCGGAATATACTACATCCAGTACACTTTTAATGGCTCGAGGCGTTTTTGCGGAGGCAGTGCGCTGGGTTTTAAAAAATGATTCAGGAATCTCTTCTCACTGAGGTTGCTGCAGCCTGAGCCTCCGGAAATACAACCAGATCAGCAATCTGAACATGTGCTGGTCTGTTCAGTATAAACAAAACAAGTTCTGCAATATCGCCTCCTGTCAGAGGGGTCATTCCTTCATAGGTTTTTTTAGCACGCTCTTCATCGCCCTTGAACCGGACAAGTGAGAACTCTGTCTCTACAAGTCCCGGATGAATGGCAGTAACTTTGATCCGGTGGGGCAGCAGATCAAGGCGCATACCACGTGTTATAGTATCCACTGCAGACTTACTGGCACAATAAACGTTACCCTGAGGATAAATTTCTTTACCTGCAATTGACCCGATATTGATGATATGGCCGGATTCACGTGCAATCATACCCGGAATAATGGCATGTGAGACGTAGAGCAAGCCCTTTACATTGATATCAATCATGGCATCCCAATCATCAATATCTCCTGACTGCACAGGTGAAAGCCCGTGCGCATTTCCCGCATTATTGATTAGAACGTCAATTTCTTTCCATTCCTGAGGCAGCTGCTCAATGCTGGCCTTAACATGCTTCTGATCCCTTACATCAAAACTCAGCGTGTGTACAGATGTGATATCTTTCAGTTCGTTGCTCAGAACGTCCAGACGTTCCTTTCTTCGGCCACACAAAATAAGCCTGAATCTATTTGTTGCCAGCAGACGGGCTGTGGCTTCACCAATTCCCGAAGTTGCTCCTGTAATGAAGGCGGTTTTCATAAAAAAAATGGAACTTTTTACTGAAATATAAAATAAACTGAGATGGTGTTGGTATTGATCCTTCGCAGTGGTTCCTTGAATACACTGGCCTCATTGCTGATCAGATTTGTAATCCCTCTGCTGAATCTGATTTCCTGTGAAAGTTTGAATAAAGGAAAGTAGAAATCAAACCCCATGCCTGCATCGATGCTCAGGTTGCCTTTGTTGATGGAGAAGCTGGAGGTCTCAGATTGAATTTTATCGTTACCTGAAGCTTCCAGGGAGGGGGTAATTCCGCCAATCATATACATCCTGACATTTCCGCGTCTCATGGATTTATACTTCAGTAAAATGGGCAGTTCAACCATGGTGGTCTCAAAAATCTGAGATTTGAATTTTTGAATGCCATCTTTCAGCGGATTCAGGTCTTTATTGGTAAGGTACCTGTAGTTGAGCTCATGGGTATAAAATCCAGCCTTTGGCATTAGTCGGATGTCAAGCATGTCATGCAGTCTGAAGTTAACAAGAAAACCCAGTGAAAATCCAGGAATAAAAGGAGGATCAATCGCCAGAAGTGTATCCAGTTGAGGCGATAAAAATTTATCCGAGTATTTTATCTGTAATGCGGATGTATGGATACCAATAGAGAAGCCATACGTTACCTTTCTTCGGTCGTACTCAGGGTTATTTCTGCGGGCCCACATAAAATGGTGACCTGAATGCTGGGCGAACAGCTCAGCAGAAAGCAACAGACAGGCAGCAAAAATTATTTTTCCGCAGTGTACAGGGCGCATATTCCCAGTGTTAATGGTTTCCAGGTACCATGCCTGAATCCGGCATCATGAAGCCTTTTTATGAAGTCATTCCCGCTTGGGAAAGCTGCCACTGATTCAGGCAGGTAGCTATATGCATGTTTATCTCTTGAAATCAGCCTTCCTGCGAAAGGAAGCAAATGATGGAAGTAAATCCTGAAGATGCTCTTCCATGGAAATGCATGAGGCTCTGATATTTCAAGCACTACGAACTTTCCTCCCGGTTTTATAACGCGCAGGATCTCAGACAGGCCGCGATCAAGGTTCTCAAAGTTTCTCACTCCGAACGCAACGATGGCTGCATCAAAACTATTGTCCCCGAATGGGATATTTTCAGAGTCGCCGCTCAGAAGCCGGATACGGTTCTCAAGTTTCAGGCGGACAATTTTTTTTCTTCCCGCTTCAAGCATGCCCTCCGAAATATCAATTCCTGTTACTTCAGCACCGCGGATGTTTACCGCCTCAATGGCAAAATCGGCAGTGCCTGTGGCAATATCCAGGATCTGCAGTGGATTGTTTAATGAAAGTTGTTTTATGGCTATACGCCGCCATAATTTATCAATACCAAGGCTTAGTATGTGGTTCAGGCGGTCATACCGGCCTGATATGGAATCAAACATCCGCGCTACCTGCTTCTTTTTTCCTTCAGGAGCGTCCTTGTAGGGTACTACCATGAGGCAAAATTACTCTAAGAGGATGAACTTGGGGAAGTTATTTGATGATTCTGAATTCAACCCTACGGTTGTACTGTCGTCCTTCCTTATCATCATCATTGCTGACCAGTGGCTTGGTTTCTCCAAAACCCTGAGTTGTTATCCGGTCGGCTGAAATACCATTGTTAATAAAATAGGTTTTGACAGCCCTTGCGCGCAGTTCAGATAGCCTCTGATTGAATTCTTCAGGTCCAATGTTATCTGTATGTCCTGTGACCTCAATATGCATGTCCGGGTTTTCTCTGAGAATTTTCTCAAGCTGTTTTAGTTCTGTAAAAGATTGCTCTTTTATAGAGCTGGAGGCAAAGTCAAAGTAAATATTATTTAAGGTGCCTACAGAGCCAGGCTTCAGTTTGCTCAATGAAATAGTTTTTTCTATGATCCCGTTATTTGCTTTGTCAACCTCCAGATAAATTGGCTGGTTGGTAAAAAAGTACCCCTCTTTTTCAACTGCAACCCTGTATTCTTTTCCATCTGAATTCAGATCAAACTGATAAAAACCCTCCTTGAACAAAGCCTTTCCGGTTTGCTGGCCGGAAGGGGTTGTAATGGCCACGCTACCTTCAATTTGATTTAAGGTTTCAGAGTCTACAAGTTTAACAAGTAGTTTAAACGGAATACGTGCCTTCTTCAGTTTAACCAATTTCCTTACAGTGACTTGGTTTGCTGAAGCACCTTCAAGGGTAATGGTTTCTGTATTTGACTCATAACCATCCAGTGTTGTTGTAAGTATATAATTCTGTCTGCTGGGGGATCGGACGTAAAATGCGGTTTCCCCGTTCTTGCTGACAGGCTCGGCAGCGGCAGAATTATCAGATGTATTCTGAAGTGAAAAATATCCTTTTAATGGTGCACCTGTTTCAATATCCATTGCAGATACAATAAGATTAAGTGGTAATAGTGCAGGTTGTTTTGGCACGAATTCAGGGATAGATATTTTGTAGATATCAAGGTAACCCAGCCCACCTTCTCTCACAGATGCATAGTATCCGGATTTGGAGTCTTTGGATCCTACAAAGTAGATGTCATTGTCAGGTGTATTTACAGGGTATCCAAGATTTTCAGGTTCTGACCATGTATTTTTCTTCGGATCTAGTAGGCCAGATCTGAAAATATCAAATCCTCCCATTCCTTTTTTGCCCGCTGAACTGTAATAAAGCAACTTACCTGTATAGTCTATGAACGGACTGTCTTCATCGTACTCTGTATTAATTGCAGGACCAAGATTTCGCACATTGCCCCATTTTCCATCAGGACCTTTTGTTGCAGAGTAAATATCAAATCCTCCATATCCACCCTCCCGATCGGATGAAAAATAAACAGTTTTGCCATCTGTAGTTACAGAGATACTGCTTTCTATTGAATCTGAGTTGATGGGCTCAGGCATCATTAGGGGCTCTCCCCACTTTCCATCAGATTTCATCTGAGCAATGAAGATATCTCCGTCATGGTATGTGTACAGGCTTTTACCATCGGGGGATAGGGCAATGTTGGAATCATTAAAAGGAGTATTTACCGGCTCGCCGATGTTGATGGCAGCAGACCAGTTTTCGCCTTTTTTTGTTGAGTAGAAGATATCTTCGTAAGGCCTGTTGTCCCTGGGAGAAACGTTTTCATTCAGATTACCCTCACTGCGTCTGGAAGTAAATATCAGGAAATCCTCTTCCAGATTAATTGCAGGCGCGTAGTCGTTCCATTCAGAATTGACGCCGGGTCCCAGGTTCTCAATTTTAAATTCACTGGGTTTTGCTATAAACTCCAGCCCGTTTTTGCATTCAGCGATACTTCTTTCTACATCTCTTAGACTGACGCGCTGCGTTCCACGATATCGGGGACTGGCCTTGTACTTTGTCTTGTAAGCTTCAAAATATTCAAGTGCCCTACTGAATTTGAAGCCAAATTGATAACCTCTTCCGATATAATAGCCAAGGTCAAACTTGTAGTCGGGTAACTGTCTTTGAACACGGAGTAAATATTTAACGGATTGTTCCTTCCTGATGGTGTTCAGATGCAGAATTCCTGCTTCATAATTAGCATCCAGGTTGGTAGTGTCCAAATCTGCTGCCTGCACCACGATGTCACGTATATCATCCAGAGCAACGGAAGCCTTACGCATCTCACTGGCCAGCTCCATTATTTCAGCAGACTGCTCTTTATCCTGATCTTGGCCCAAAACCCGTCCGATTCCGACTGAAAAGATGAATAATAAAGCCCTCCTGAAATGAGAATTCATTAAGGTTTGAATTAGCGCGTGTAAAAGTGGCTTATATTCCTTACTAAAAGCCTAAATTTAGGCAATAAAATTGAAATCTGACAATCAAGCCAGCCCACAGGCCGGTTATCTGGCCATGAAAATTATTTCAGCAGAATTTATTAAAAGCAGCCCGTCTCTATCTCTTTGCCCTACAGACGGGAAACCGGAGTTCGCATTCATCGGAAGGTCCAACGTTGGCAAATCCTCATTGATAAATCTGATCACAGGCAAAAAGGGTTTGGCGCAAACCTCCTCTACGCCCGGGAAAACAAGACTGATTAATCATTTTCTCATCAATTCTCAATGGTACCTGGTAGATCTGCCTGGTTATGGTTTTGCGAAAACTTCCAAAGACTCACGTGAGAAATTTGACCGGATGATCAGGGAATACCTTTCAGAACGCATGTCGCTGATTAATATTTTTCTTTTGGTTGATGCCCGTCATGAGGCCTTGAATTCTGACCTTGAATTCATGGAATGGCTGGGAATGGCAGGTATTCCCTTCACCATTGTTTTTACCAAATCGGATAAACACGGGAAGACAAAACTTCAGCAGGGAATTGCTCGTTACAAAAAAAGGTTACTGGAAGATTGGGAGGAGCTGCCACCAATCATTATTACATCATCTCAGACAGGTTCTGGACGTGAAGAAATCCTTTCAAAAATTTCTGACCTTCTTACCTGATTTTTTTTCAGGGACGTTTTTAAAGTAAGTTTGCAAAGCATAATAATAATATGGACTTAAAAGAAATAGCCTCTGTGTCCGGAAAAAGCGGATTGTTTAAAATTCTTGGCCCGACACGCTCAGGACTGATTCTTCAATCGCTCGATGAAGCTGGGACAAAACTGGTTACACCTGCAAGTCAGAAGGTTTCAGTACTGGACGAAATCTCCATTTACACTACTACGGCTGAAGGCACTGTGCCTTTATCGGAGGTTCTGAAGTCTGTTCACAACCTTTTCGGTCAGGACCTCAATGTTGATCCGGATGGTGGCAATGCTGTATTATCCGGTTTTATGGAAAAGGTTCTTCCTGACTATGACCGACAACGTGTGTACCAATCAGATATCAAAAAGCTTGTGCGCTGGTACAATTGTCTCATCCGTTTTGCTCCCGAAGTCATAAATTCGGAGGACTAGAAGGAAGAGTGATTTTATTGGGATTCCTGTAATCACATGAAGGTATTTAAATTTGGCGGCGCTGCCCTAAGGGATTCTGAAGGGTTTAAACGCGTTGCTGATATAATCCTTTCTTCCGGTGAGGACAGACCGGTAGTTGTTGTTTCGGCAGCCGGAAAAACTACAGATGCCCTTGAAAAGGTTTTCAAATCTGTCCTTAGTGGTATTCCTGATGAAGTTCTTTTATCAGAGATACTCAGGTACCACTATGTAATCGCTTCTGAATTATTATCGGATCCAGAACCCTTCCTCAGGGAAATGGATGCTGTATTTAAAATAATTCGGGAAGCAGTCGCATTTGAAGGAGGTCCGGATGCACTTTACGACCTCATCGTAAGTAAAGGAGAAGTATTATCATCGTTGCTGATGTTCATGCACCTGTCAGCCAGGGTGCCTGACTGTTCCCTGCTTGATGCCTGCAATCTGATTATTACCGACGGACATCATCGTGAAGCGAATGTTAACTGGCCTGCAACGGAAAGCCGCATTCGGGCAGCAGCAGAAATTGCTTCGGGAATAAAGATTACCCAGGGCTTTACAGGAAGTACTGTTACCGGGAAAGTGACCACACTGGGCCGTGACGGATCTGATTTTTCAGCGGCAATATTTGCAACAGTTCTTGAGGCACAGGCGCTTACAATATGGAAAGATGTTCCGGGTGTTATGAGTGCTGATCCAAAACGCGTAAGTGGTGCAGTTGTATTTGCCGAGCTTCCTTACCGCGAGGCTGCTGAAATGACTTACTATGGCGCATCAGTCATACATCCCAAGACTATCAAGCCGCTCGCCAATAAAAAGATTCCGCTGTTCGTAAAGAGTTTCTCTGATCCCTCATTGCCGGGTACCATTATCCATGAGTGCAGGGTGGAGAAGCTGCCACCACTGATTGTATTCAAAGACCATCAATGTCTTATATCCTGTAAGGGGACCGATTATACATTTATAACGGAGCACCAGCTCAGCGATATTTTCAGCTATATTTCTGCCAGTGGGGTAAGAATCAATGTGATGCAGAACTCTGCAATTACATTTTCCTTTTGTGTTGACTACCGGGAAGGCAAGATGCAACAGTTGATAGAGCGACTCAGCAGAAACTTTGAGGTTTTTTATAACACAGGCCTCACCCTGATCACAGTAAAAAACTACTCGCGGGAAGTTTTTAATGAATATCGCAGTAAGCCCGGAATACTTATGGAACAATCTTCACGAACTACGCTTCAGATCCTTGTTCGTCCGTAAGTATTTCTTTTTTCAGGTATCTGATAAGTCCGGAAACAGAGCGGTCAAGAATCTGATAGACTTCCTCAAATTCACTTTCCCGACCATGATAGGGGTCCGGAACCTGCTCACCTCCATGAGGATCAAATGCCCGCATCAGCCAAACTTTTTTGCTGAATGGTTCTCCGCCTTTCCAGAGAATATTCTTTTTGTTGCTTTCATCCATTGCCAGAATCATATCAAACTCTGTAAAATCATTTTCATGCAGCTGTCGACAGAGATGGCTTACCGGTATACCATATTTTGCTGCTGATGCAAGAGTACGTGGATCAGGCCGCTCACCTATATGATATGAACCAGTGCCGCAGGAGTCTGCAATCAGCTGACCTTCAAGTCCCATGTCGCGGACTCTCTTGTTAAATATTGCCTCCGCCAGTGGTGAACGGCAGATGTTTCCCAGACAAACGAACAAGATTTTCTTCTGTAGTTTTTTCAAAATTCAGTAATTATTGTTTGCCTGCTGCAACAGGGGGTTTTGGTGGCAAAGGCACAGGTTGTTTATAACCCGGTCCCCGTATTGCTCTTCCTGGAGTTTTTCCGGTGTGTTCACCATTGGCAAGAACGGGAGTGCCATTTACCAGCACATGAACCATTCCTTCTGCATAGACATGAGAGTCTTCATAGGTTGCACGGTCACGGAATTTTTCAGGATTAAAAACGGCGATATCTGCGTAATACCCGGGCCGTAACATACCTCTGTCCTTCAATTTAAGATTTGCTGCGGGCAGTGATGTCATCCGTTTGATGCCTTCCTCAGTTGACATGAGTTTTTCTTCACGAACATATCTTGAATAGAATCGTGCAAAACTTCCATAAAGCCGCGGATGGGTAGGACCTGTTACATTGTGGGGCTCATTGGACATGCTGGTTGCATCAGAACCAATGCTGACATAGGGGAGGCTGATCATCCTTTTGACATTCTGCTCTGACATCAAAAAATAAATGGCCGGTATCGGATAGGAGGAGCGATCGGCAATAATCAGGTCAATTACTGTTTCATCAGGATTTTTACCATGTAATGCTGCAATTCGATCCAGCCTCATGTTTTTATACAAAGCGTTCAGCGAATCACGGTGAAAGGAGAGGATCAGTACATCCGAAGGATCTGAATTTTTAGAGGGTAACCCAAGTTCCATTTCCTTTAAAACTTTTGCCCTTACGGAAGGATCTTTTAGTCGCCTGCGCATAGCGGCCATGCCTCCTTCCTGAACCCATGTCGGAAGCCGGGCGGTAAGTCCGGTAGAGCTTGCCGTATAGGGATACATATTGGCAGTTATATTAAGACCGGCATTTCGCGCGCTGTCAATTTTTTTAAGGACATAGTCAATTTTTCCCCAGTTGCGCTGATGGTTAATTTTCAGATGATAGATTTCTGCCGGGATATCCGCATCTCTTGCAATGGCAAAAGCTTCATCCATGGCACTCAGGATCTGATCACTTTCGCTTCGCATATGGGTAATGTACATGCCTCCGTGTTCTGAAGCTGCTTTGGCAAGTTCAGTCAGTTCATGGGTTGTGGCGAAATCGGCAGGAGCATAGATCAGTGAGGTGCCCAGTCCCATGGCACCTTCTTTCATCGCCTGCCTGACAAGATTTTTCATCTGCTCCAGTTCCACCGGTGAAGGCGCCCTGTTTTCAGCACCTAGTACATACATCCGGACCGTGGTAGCCCCGACAAAGGATGCAATGTTCGGGCTGACGCCTTTTCTTTCAGCGTAAGTCAGAAACTCACCGAGTGTTCCCCATGGTGATTTTTTCGGATTGGATTTACGTGGTCCCGGTGACCAGCCTTCACCAAAAACCTCCATGGTTACACCTTGTTTAATATTACTCATGGACCTTCCATCTTTCACAAGCACAGCATCTGCCCATGACAACATGTTGATAAAGCCCGGGCTGACAATAAGCCCTGTTGCGTCAATTTCTTTAATTCCTTTGACTTTGCCCGGGTATTCAATGGCTGCAATTTTGTCTCCCTGAATGGCGACATCACCTGTGAATGATTCGGTGCCGCTGCCGTCAACAATGATACCGTTTCGGATGACAATGTCATAAACCTGTGCATAGGTAACGCATTCCATACACATCAGAATCACCGGAAAAAAGAGGCAAAAAAATTTAACCAGTGAGGTTTTGTAAAATTTATATTTCATCTCTGCGACTAACCATGCTATCACAAAGCAAATTAACAGAAATTATATTTTACGAAATCACAATTTATCCCGCAGCAGAATAGGGTAAACCAACAGGAAAACGGCATTTACACACTTTTAATTTATCTTTAAAGTTAGTCTCCACTTATGAAAAGATTTCAGGTCTTTATCATCTTTTCTTTTTTCTTATTCCGTACATCCGGGTTGTTCTCCCAGGTATTTATTGATCCGGGAGCAGGAGTGGTGTGGAATAAAGCGGATGGAGTCTCCCGGCCAATGGTTAACATTGGTGTTCACAATTTGATTTTAAAACGATTTGGTTTGTATGGCACACTTGAATTGCCATCACCGACAGGCGATAATCCTTTACCATTACGCAATCAGCGAGATGTTGGCGGAGGAATTATCAGACTAAATGATTTTATTTCTTTTTTCGGAGGGGTCGGGGTTTTTTCTGATGGCATACTTTCAAATGGCCTCCGACTTCAGGAGGTCAGAAAAGAAGCGGGGCTTATGTTCAATATACCGGCGGCACGACTTAATCTGGATGTCGGTTATTCCAACACTGCCGGTTTTTCTTTTCTCGCCGGGTTCATTATTCCATTCAAAAAATCAAAAATTCAAAAACCTGGATAAAAGAAGAGTCAGTCGCCTTTAACTCCGGAACTGATCAATGCATCAAAACAATTAAAAATCTCTGGGCTCATATTAATGGGTAATTAAAAGATAATCAATTTGAAGAGGGTCTGAGTGGGTTGTGAGATAAATTAAATCTCATCGTTTTTTCACTTAATTTTCAGCCTTAAATTTTTTGAGATTGATACAGGACCTTTTTGCATCTCTTTTTCGTTCTCTGAATTCAAGACTGCTCTATACAGACAATCCGCTTTTACATAAGCCACTGAAACTTGTATATGGTCTTTCTGCGTGGTGTTACCGGATGAAGTTCGGTAGAAAAAAATCTGCCGGCAGGGTGACCTTAAATAATTTTGACGGCTCCGGGCGACTGATCATTGATCCAAAAGGAAGTATGGGTGCCTCGCTTTACTGGACAGGGTTTCATGAGTTGCATGAACTGCTCTTTCTGCATAAATTTTTGAAGCCGGGAATGGTTGTTGCAGATGCAGGGGCCAATATGGGCATGTTTACCGTTTTTGCCGCTAGGCGCGTTAAGAACGGAAAGGTGATTGCCTTTGAACCTGTGCCTTCGGTTTTTAAAAGATTGCAGGATAATGTCATGATCAATGATCTCAAAAATGTCATTGCATTACAGACTGGTTTATCAAATACAACCGGAGTATTGCCTATTTATGAGATTGAGGGAGATAATGAGGGGTTGTCCACCTTGTATCCCGGATCTTTACAGCAATCTCGTGTTACGGAAGTTGAGGTAAAACCGCTTGACCTGATTCTTGAGAAACAAGGTATTGACAGGATGGACCTGATCAAAATGGATATTGAAGGGGGGGAGCTTTCAGCTTTGAGGGGATCCATTCAGACCATCCGGAAATTTCGTCCTGCAATACTTATAGAAATCAATATCTCGTCATATGCTTCTGCAGGTTATAAACCGGCCGATGTCTATGATTTTTTCAGAAATGAAAATTATTTGCCTCACCGGATTTCGAAGTCAGGTAGTTTGGTAAGAGAAACTAATCCATCTGATTTTAATAACATTGTTTTTCTGCCGCTGTGAAAATTTTATTCCTGACACCATGGTACCCTGATGCGCAACAACCCGGTCATGGGATATTTATCCGTGATCAGGTTCGGGCTATCGTCGCCGTGGGTCATGAGGTGAGGGTGATCAAGGTAAAAGTGGATTATTCCCGGTCAGGATTACTGAGCTGTAAAAAGGAGATTATTTCAGATGGTGCAGTAACAGAGATGCATTTGAACATTGCATCCTCTTTTCGGGTTTTCAATCAGGTTAATTTTTTTATGGTCTGTTTTCTGGAAAGTCTAAGGGTTGTTCAGTCTTTCCGACCTGATGTCATTCATGGTAACATCGGGTACCCCGGAGCATTTTGGTCATGGATCACATCAAAGTACTGTAAGCTCCCTGTAGTGCTGACGGAACATACACTCCTGCACAACAATTTCCGGAGTAAAGTTCATAAATGGTTCACGATTAATTTCATCCGAAAAATGGATCAGGTTATTACCGTCAGCAATCACTCTGCTTCCATCATTGAAAAATGGACCGGTGTCAGGCCGGTTGTTATCCCAAACATCGTTGACCTCACTTTATTTCGAAGTATTCATTCTTTTCCCGACACAGCCATTGTTCAGATGGGATTTTTGGGAAATGGCTTTAAGAAAAAAGGTCTGGATACTTTGTTCAGCTCATTGGTCGGAATCAATATGCCCTTCAGGTTGTTTATAGGTGGTATTGATGAAAAGGAGCTTAATACATACAAGGAAATGGCCCACCTATTCAGATTACAGGATAAGGTGGAATTTGTCGGGTTTGTTCCAAAGCAGGAGGTTCCGGGGTTTATGTCACGACTTCATTTCTTTGTGAGTCCGAGTGTGTTTGAAAGTTTTGGTGTAGCAATTGCAGAAGCCATGGCCTGCGGACTTCCTGTAGTATGTACGGACAGCGGAGGTCCCGGTGATTTTGTTAACAAAGAAAATGGAATACTGGTCCCTGTCGGAGACAGCGATGCATTACGGAATGCACTCTTGACTATGTTCCGCAACTACGCCGTATATGACCGCGAGGCGATCAGGTTATCCATTGTCAGCCGATTTTCTGCATACCGGATTGCAGATGAAATTACCGGAGTTTACCGCAGGGTTATCAGTGCTCACAAGGAGATTAACTGACTTTGCCTTTCTGAATTCAGTGCTACTTAAGAATAAACTTATTCTCTTTTACATCTCTTGAGTTTCCGCCGGCAAACACCTGAAATTCTCCGGGCTCGGCAACAAATTTCAATTCACTGTTATAGAAAGAGAGGTCTGATGCTGTCAGCTTGAAAGTGACCTCCTGAGTTTCACCCGGCTTTAGTTTTATTTTTTTGAATCCCTTGAGTTCTTTCACCGGTCGCGTAACAGTACCAACCAGATCTCTGACATATAACTGAACAACCTCGCTGCCTTCTCTACTTCCGGTATTTTTAACATTGACAGTTACCGCGAGCGTGTCCTTCATCGTCATTTCAGATTTATTTAGGGAAACTTCTCCGTATTCAAAAGTTGTGTAGCTAAGGCCGTATCCGAAGGGATATACCGGTTCGTTGCTTACATCTGAATAATTAAACTGAAACTTCTGAAACCAATCTCCTCTCAATGGCCTGCCTGTATTTTTATGTGCATAGTACAGCGGAACTTGTCCCACCGACTGCGGAAAGGTCATGGAAAGTTTTCCGGATGGATTTACGTCACCGAATAACACATCCGCAATAGCATCACCGGCTTCACTACCGCCAAACCATACATTAAGGATGGATGGAATATTTTCCTGCTCCCATTTAAGTACCAGCGGTCTTCCTGTGAAAAGTACCATGACCACCGGTTTACCTGTTTTCAAAAGTGCCTTCAGAAGATTTTTTTGTGTTTCAGGGATGCTGATGTCTGACCTGCTCGCTGCTTCTCCGCTCATCTCTGCGCCTTCGCCAACAGCTGCAATAATTACATCAGCAGATGCTGCCGTGCGCAGTGCTTCGCGGAGCAGTTCCTCTTCAGATCTGTTGTCGCGTTTCAGAGATTTTCCGAACAGTGTTGCGCGTGCCTCAATGGCTGAATCTGCGTCCAGGTTGGAGCCTTTGGCATATAAAATCTTAGCATTGGATCCCACTGCTTTTTGAAGTCCGTCCAGCACTGAGATTGATTCGGAGAATCTGGCTGCCACGCTCCAAGTGCCGGTCATATTTTCCCTTGCATGCGCCAGCGGTCCTATCAGTGCAATGGTTCCTGACTTTTTCAGCGGAAGGATGTTTCCTTCATTTTTCAGTAATACAAAACTTTGAGCGGCAGTGTTTCTTGCGGCTGCACGGTTTTCGGCAGTAAATACTTGCGACTTTGCGCGTTCATCATTTATGTAACGGTATGGATCATCAAACAACCCAAGCTGAAATTTTGCTTTCAGAATCCGGCGACAGGCTTCATCAATTTTTTGCTCACTTACCTTCCCTTCTTTAACGGATTGCTCAATGGTGGTGAGCAGGCCTTCGCTGACCATATCCATATCAATGCCGGCATTCAGAGCCAGTGCGGAAACCTGCTGAAAATCTCCCATGCCGTGGTTGATCATTTCGCTGATGCCGGTATAATCCGAAACAACGAAACCATTAAAGTCCCAGTCAGTTCGTAGCAGATCTGTCAATAACCATTTATTTCCTGTTGCAGGGATTCCGTCGATTTCATTAAAAGATGCCATAAAACTTCCTGCGCCTGCATCGGCCGCAGCTTTGTATGGAGGCAAATATTCATTGTACATGCGGTGTCTGCTCATATCCACCGTGTTATAATCCTCACCTGCCTCGGAAGCTCCGTACAAGGCGAAATGCTTTACACACGACATGATGGTGTTGCCAGCAGATAAATCATTTCCCTGGTAACCCCGAACCATGGCCTCGCCGATGCGGGCGCTGAGAAACGGATCTTCTCCGTTACCTTCAGACACGCGGCCCCAGCGAGGGTCTCTTGAAAGGTCAAGCATGGGTGAGAAAGTCAGGTTGATGCCATCGGCACTTGCTTCGGTTGCGGCAATGCGCGCACTTTTTTCAATGAGGTCCATGTCCCAGGAGCAGCTGAGTCCCAGCGGAATCGGAAAAACAGACTCATAACCATGAATCACATCCATTGCAAAAAGCAATGGAATTTTCAGTTTGCTTTTTTCAACAGCAATTTTTTGCATGTCGCGGATGTTGGCAACTGACTTAATATTAAATAATCCGCCGACTTTCCCCTCCTCGATTTTTTTAGCTATATCTGAACTTTCAACAGCACCTGTAGTGAAAGCGCCTGCAGAAGGAAGATTCAGTTGACCGAGTTTTTCTTCTAGGGTCATGAGGTTCATGACTGAATCAATCCGCTGTTCTAATCGATCTGCGGAATTTGGGGTTTTTGAGCAGGAGATTAGAGCTAAGGCAGTGAGAAAGGGTAGGAGATTTTTCATAATGAGTATTTAACTTAATTCACCTAAAAGGTAAGGCTATTATCTAATTCCAGCACGATAAATTTGACAATCAGATTTGAAGAAATTTAATTTCCTTTAGGTGAGGTTAGATCAGTATCCGAAAATGTTGATCAAAATACCAGGCATTAGAGAAGGTAGAATTGGTACTGAACTGGCCATCGCGGCGTGTCGGTGTTGTAGACTGTAGAACCAGATTCCATAACTGCAATCTTTCAAAATAATGAAATTTAAAATTATAGTGACTGGTTTCCATAGGCTTGAATTGAAAATTTTTTAGTTCACCCAGGACGTCTACACCATTTCTTTTTGAATAAGAAAGGATATTGCATTCATCAGGCCGGATGGTTAGTTAATCACCTGAAATGGTGAATTGACCTCTTTCAGTTACAAGAATAATCTGGGATAGGGTGAAGCGCCAGGTTCTTTCAGTGAATGAATAGGTGCTGTCTGTGTTAAACTGATATCTACTTTTGGTGTAACCTACATTGCCTCAGGAAGCAGCGTCCAGGTAATCAGGTGCAACGGATTTAGATAATAGTTTTCCAATCATCGACAACATCTTGTTTGGGGTTTCCGGTGGAAACTTTTATTTCCGAGATAGTTAATTTGGCATAACTGTTTTTAGAAGAGTTAGTGATTTGAAATACGGTATTATTACCGGTATAACTTTTTATCTAAGTTGGTTAAATATTTAAAAATTAATATTTTTCGAATTCTAAAGACTACCCTATGTTTAGACACATAATTTATGTTTTGCTGTTCTGCTTCTTGATAGGTACGAGTGGAGCACAAAATCTTGTGACAGGCATAGTTAAAAGTTCTGATGATAATCAGCCAGTGGTTGCTGCAAGTATACGTGTCCAGAATGATCCAAAAAAAGGCACCACAACTGATTTAGAGGGTAAATTTTCACTTGATGCTACAGGAATCAATCAGATTATAATTAGTTATATTGGTTATAAACAGCAAGTCATTAACATTACAGGTAAAACGTTTATTGAGGTAACTCTTGATCCTGAGACACAAGAATTGGAAGGTGTAGTGGTTACTGCATTAGGAATTGAAAGAAAGGAAAAGACTCTTGGTTATTCAGTTCAGAAAGTTACAGGTGATATCTTATCCAATAATAATTCGCCGAACTTCTTAAACAAACTATCTGGTCAGGTGGCAGGTCTCTATATCAGTCCAGCTGCCACGGGCCCCGGTGGCTCAAGTCGAATTCTAATTCGTGGTAGTAGTTCACTTACTGGAAAAGATGAACCCCTCTTCGTTATAGATGGTGTCATTGTAAATAATGACAACGGTAATGGTGCAACCCAAGATGGGGGCTTAGATTTCGGAAATGCTATAAGTTATTTAAATCCAGACGATATTTTATCCATTTCCGTACTAAAAGGTCCTAGTGCCGCAGCACTTTACGGTTCTCAAGGCCAAAACGGTGCAATAATTATTACAACTAAAAAGGGAAATGATACTGAAAAATTAGGAGTAGCCATATCTTCCTCGGCCTCTGTTGAGCAGCCATTTATTTTCCCCAATTTTCAAAATGATTTTGGACGAGGATCTCAAGGTGTATATACACCTTATAATACTTTTAGTTACGGTCCGAGATATGATGGTAGTAGCTTGGTTGATTGGTTAGGTAATGAGGTGATGTATGAGCCTGTCTATAACCAAATGGAGAAATTTTTTAGAAATGGCCTAAGCGTTAATAATTCACTTGAAATTTCTGGTGGCAACCCTAATGCTCAGACTCGGCTTTCATTCACTCAGTATAAGTATAATAGTATCATGCCCAATAGTGATATAGAACGCTACTCTGGCACGTTTCGACAGACTGCTAAACTTTCAAAAAAAGTAAGTCTTGATGCAAAAATTAATTTCGTAAAGCAAGATGCTTTTAATCGACCTAACCTTGGAGGATCGCCAGATAATCCAGTCCGTAATTTTTACTTAATGCCTCGCTCAGTAAGGCTTGAGGATTTGGACCCATATATTGATGCAGCTGGATTACCAATTCTTTGGGATGGAAGATCACAGGGAACATTTAATCAAAATCCTTACTGGTCTATCAATCTGAATACAAATAGTGATGTTCGTAATCGAGTCATAAGTTCATTAATGTTTAATTTTGAAATCTTCCCATGGCTGAAGGCTCAAATACGTGGAGGTGCTGACTATATCAGTGACAAGCGAGATAGTCGGATTTTTGAAAACACTCCATACAAAACTTCCCCTGTTGCCAGCTACCGATATGGCCTATCCAACCGCTTTATCGGAAATTATGATTTCCTTTTTTCTGCTAATAAGAAATGGTCTGATTTTTCGATTAATTTTTCACTAGGTGGAAGCAGGCTTGAAAACATTAGTGAAGGTATATCCTCTAGTGGTGATGATCAGGTTAATCCAGATTTGTGGGTAATCAATAATTTTAAAGAAGTTCAAACTGCCCAAGGAATTTCCAATAAAAGGATTAATTCTATCTATCAATTTGCAGATATTGGATGGAATGAGAAGATTTTCTTCTCTTTTACAACAAGAAATGATTGGTCATCGGCTCTGTCCCCAGAGAACTGGTCATTCTTTTATTACAGTGGGAACTTGAGTTGGATCATTAGTTCAATGTGGGATACATTTCCTGCCTCTATTGATCTTGCAAAGTTTAGAGTTTCATATGCAAGTGTTGGAAATGATACCAATTTAGGGGCAAGTTCCCGTTACTTCACTTATTCAAATTCTGTAGGACATCTTGGACAACCATTTACAAGGGTGCCTACGGTAGGTCCCAATCCAAATATTCTTCCGGAAAAAACTAATTCTTTTGAAACAGGTATTGATTTTCGAATGTTCCAAGGTCTTATCAATCTTGATTTATCTTATTACATTACCGATACAAGAGATCAAATTTTTACTGCACCAGTTGCTGCCTCAAGTGGATTCCAATCATTATTAATTAACGCTGGTGTAGTTCGGAACCAGGGTTTGGAGGTCCAAATTGGAGGTAGTCCAATTCGGAAAGGTAATTTTAAATGGAATTTCACCTTAAATGCATCTTCCAATAGGCCCACAATAAGAGAATTAACGCAGGATATTGATCTTTTAATCTTAGGAGGCACTCGATCAGGTATCAGTGTCCAAGGTCGAGTTGCCCAACGAAATGATTTGTTGGTTGGAACTAGATTTCTAAAAAATGCTGATGGTCAATTCATCGTTGATGAATTTGGATTACCTCAAATTGAGATTAATGAAAAGGGAGGTTCAGACTTCGTGTTAGGACATGTACAGCCGTCCTGGCTATTGGGTTTGAACAATAGATGGTCTTATAGAAATTTTATCTTAAATCTAAATTTGGATGCTCAATTTGGTGGATCTATTTATAGTTCAAGCTATGCTTCAGGTTCAAGTTTGGGAACACTTCAAAATACTATTATAGCAAGGGATGCATGGAATAAATCTGAAGAGGAGCGAAAAAGATTGGGTTATTCAACGGCTGAATGGATTCCAACGGGCGGTATAAAAATTGATGGGGTTGATGAAAATGGAATTCTGGTTAGTAACTATGTAAATCCTCAGCAATATTGGGGACGCTTGGCTGGAATAAATGAAGCTTCCATTTTTGATGCAAGTTTTATTAGCATTAGTGAATTGGCTTTAAATTATCAAGTTCCAAAAAAATTACTTTCTTCTTTTCGAATAAAAACTGCAAGTGTCTCGCTTGTTGGAAATAATTTGGGATTTCTTTTGAGAAATACTGTTGGATTTTCTCCACAAGCATCTTTTTCTTCTGGAAGATCACAAGGTATTGAGCTTTATGCCTTTCCTTCTATTCGGAGTATTGGCTTTAAAATTAACCTCCAGATTTAATTCGATATGAATAAAATAAGAATTTTTCTTTTGGGTATTTATTCATTTTTATTTCCAATTGGATGTACAAATGAATTCGAGAGAATTGATTTTCCAACTACTTCATCAATCTCTACGGAACCTGATGGCTTATTTACTGTAGCGACTCAGCGTGGAAGTCAGACCTGGCTGATGTTTGATAGGGCACAAAGACTATTGGCTAATTTCTATGTTCAGTATAATGCCTTAAATGGTGGTTATCCTTCTGATTATTATGAACCAACCTCAGGTATTTTTACTGAAATTTGGGACCGATCATACGGTGATCAATCATTTGAGTTTGCTCCGCTTTTTTATATAACCAAGACCATTGAGATATGCCAGGATAGGCAGAATCCACACAAGGAGGGAATAGCTAGGATATGGCGTGTTTTTCTTTTTCAAAGAATAACAGATATGTATGGAGATATTCCATATTCTGAAGCGTTTACAAAATATCAACCCAAGTTTGACACCCAAGAATCAATTTATGCTGATTTTATATCTGAAATTAAAGTTGGAAAGGATTTGATGGCAAGTCCAGGTGACTTTCCTTCTTTTGGAGCTGCTGATTTAATTTATCAGGGTAATCGCGACAAATGGTTGAAATTTGCTAATTCACTTTTGCTTAGAATTGCATTAAGGATAGTGAATGTTGCCCCTGAAAAATCTGCAGAGATTTTAAATGAAATTAAGGATGGTCCTTTCATGCAATCCAATGATGATAGTAATAAAATGTTGTGGGATGGATCAGTATCCAATATCTATTTCAGGAATCCTATTCTGGTAACTGAAGTATTTAACACCACGAAAATGTCATCCACGATGATTGATTATTTAAAAACAAATAATGACCCCAGATTATCTCAGTACGCAAAACCTGCAGTTAGTGATGGCCAATATAGGGGTTTAAATAATGGATTGGATCCGGAGGCTGAGTCTGTTAATGACGATAATTATTACGATCAATTTAGCAGAGTAGGACAAGTTTTTTTAGAAGAAAATGGAGTAACCTACAACATGCACTACCCCGAGGTGTGTTTTCTAAAGGCAGAAGCGGCCTGGAGGGGTCTGTTACCTGGTAATCCAGCTGAATTTTATTACGAAGGAATTAGAGCTGCATTAAACTTATATGTTGGGGTAACCGAAAATTCTTATCAGGCTTATATTAACCAACAAAATATTCAATTTTCTCAGGCAAATGCACTTGAGCTGATTATTACTCAAAAGTGGGTTTCATTGTGTATGAATGGATTAGAAGCTTGGGCTGAAAAAAGACGCACAGGTTTCCCTACTTTAAAGCCAATTTCTTTCCAGGGACCAGTTAATAATGGGTCTTATCCTAGGAGATTGATTTATAGTGAATCGGAGAGAAGGCTAAATCGGACTCAATTAGAATTAGCTGTTACCAGAATGGGGGGCGACACACAAACAATAAGAATTTGGTGGGATAATACTTCAAATTAAATCATAAACTTCAATTTTTCTTTAACCTAAACAATTACTTATGCAAAAGCTAACTAAACTCTTGATGATAGTCGCGATGATGATACCGGCTATAATCTTTGTATCCTGTGAAGAAGAGGAGATTCTCTCCAAAGAAGCAGAAATCCTTGAATTTTCCTTTCAAAACCCCACTGCAACAGGTGTTATTTCTGGAACGGGTATTAATGTGGAATTCCCATTTGGTACTGATGTAAAGTCCTTAACACCTACGATTATCATTTCACCAAATGCGACTATTTCACCTGCTGCATCTTTGGCAAGAGATTT
>JBMTCO010000015.1:0-33105 GCA_049430945.1 Cyclobacteriaceae bacterium | reverse complement strand
CACCTCAGCCCTCTGGTTGCCCCGATCCCCACGCGCCTCGCTCTGAGAGTCCTTGAAACCTGGGTGGAGAGCAATGATCCTCAGGTAAAGCCATGGGGTAAGAACAAGCCCGAAGGCAGTTCCGCATCCCTGCATTACCAGAAGCGGGAGTCTGATTTTTTCGCTGATCTGAAGGGAATTGGTGAACTCCCCAATCCACTGGATCATGGTGCCTTCGTAAAATAACCCTCCGATGAGTATGCCGGCAAGCTGGCCAATGATCACGAATCCTATGATTGCGGTGAGCACAGAAAACACAAGTGATAAACCGGGTCTCAGGGCAGAACTTCCATCCATTGTTTAAAAGGCATTAGTTTTGCGGAACAAACAAACAGTAAAATCCCCGGATTTTCAATTAAATGGTAAGGATCGGAAGTATTTCCCTCGGTGACTTTCCCCTGTTACTTGCTCCTATGGAGGATGTAAGTGACCCTCCCTTCCGGGCAGTCTGCAAGAAGGGCGGTGCCGACCTTATGTACACGGAATTTATTTCGTCGGAAGGATTGATCAGGGATGCTGCAAAGAGCCGGCAGAAACTGGACATTTTTGAATACGAGCGCCCGATCGGCATCCAGTTGTTCGGGGGTGATATTGGCAATATGAGGGGATCGGCTGAAATTGCAGCTTCAGTAAATCCTGATCTTATTGATATTAATTACGGATGTCCCGTTAAGGCTGTTGCGTGCCGGGGTGCCGGTGCTGCATTGCTGCAGGATATTCCCAAGATGGTTAAAATGACTGAAGAGATTGTTAAGGCAGTCTCTTTACCGGTTACAGTTAAAACCAGACTGGGCTGGGATGAAAAAACGAAAAATATTGAGGAGGTAGCGGAGCGCCTTCAGGATATAGGAATTGCTGCTTTGTCTATTCATGGCAGAACGAGGGTTCAGATGTATAAGGGAGAAGCGGACTGGACGCTAATCGGAAAGATCAAGGAAAACCCGCGCATTACCATTCCGATTTTCGGAAATGGTGACATTGACTCCCCTCAGAAAGCTGTCGAGTACAGGAACAGGTATGGAGTTGATGGTGTCATGATTGGCAGAGCGTCTATTGGTGCCCCTTGGGTATTTAATCAGATCAAGACTTTTATAAATGAAGGTTTTATTCCTTCTGCTCCGGATATTCAGGAACGGATCAGTATTGTAAAAGAACATCTTGATTTCTCAATCAGATGGAAAGGGGAGAAGCTTGGTGTGTTTGAAATGCGCAGGCATTATGCACCTTATTTTAAGGGGATGACTGATTTCAAGCCCTATCGTAACCGGCTTGTGGAGGCGCCGGACTACCGGTCTGTCACGGAAATACTGGATCAGATCGCGGAAGTATATGTGGCGGTTGGTAATGGCTGACTGAAATCTCATATTTGCGGCCCAGAACATGGAAAACCGCAACCGTTTTTTACCTGCCCTCACTCTTGCCTTATTATCTCTGATCTGGGGCACCTCATTCATACTTATAAAACAAGGTCTTAAGTCCTTTTCACCCGACGAAGTAGGGGCGCTGCGTGTGACTGCTGCTGCGGTTTTCCTTTTGCCTGTTGCATTGTTGCGTTTTCGTGAGATTGATCCCCGATACTTTAAACCGCTTTTCCTAGCAGGCATGATGGGAACATTTATCCCTGCTTTTTTATTTGCTACTGCACAAACAAAGATTGACAGCTCTGTTACCGGAATTCTGAACTCACTCTCTCCGCTTTTTACCATGCTGATGGGCGGATTATTTTTCGGGCAAAAGTTTAAAGGGTATGCAGTGCTGGGTGTTTTCCTTGGACTGGCAGGATCTGTTCTCCTTGTGCTTGCAGGTTCGGGATGGAGTCTGTCAGGATTAAATATTTATGCGCTGCTAGTTGTACTGGCATGTGCGCTTTACGGAACTAACTTAAATTTCATAAAATTCCGGATCACAGGACTTAATTCTGTAACACTTACTGCAATGGCGCTCGTGATGATTGGTCCGGTGGCAGCAATTTATCTTTTCGGGTTCAGTGAATTTACTGAAAAGCTTTATTCTGTGCCGGGCGCATGGAAATCCATGTGGCTTGTGATTTTACTGGCATTTATGAGTACTGCCATTGCAACCATGTTGTTTACCTGGCTGGTTCAGCGTACAAGTCCGCTTTATGCGAGTTCAGTGACCTATCTGATGCCGGTCGTATCTGTGCTGTGGGGTTTATGGGACGGTGAGTTGTTGCACGCCGGTCATTTTGCAGGGCTGACAATGATTCTTTTTGGTGTGTGGATTGCCAATCGTAAGTAGGACAGAATTTCTTATTGAAACTGCAGGGCTTTATTTCGTTACTTTGCAGTTCATTTCTTAACTTTTTATTTTTCATCATTGACTTTTCAGGATTTTAAATTTGACCAACGACTGCAGGACGGACTTGATGCGATGGGCTTCAGCAAACCAACTCCCATTCAGGAACAGTCTATTAATGTAATTATGGGTGGCAGTGATGTGATTGCCTGTGCACAGACCGGAACAGGGAAGACTGCAGCATATCTTTTACCTGTGATGAACAAGATGATCAGTTCAGATCATCGTCATCTTGATACGCTCATCATTGTTCCTACCCGTGAACTTGCCCAGCAGATCGACCAGCAGGTTGAAGGTTTTGGATATTTCACCGGCGTCAGTTCCATTCCGGTTTATGGTGGCGGAGATGGTGCTGCCTGGGATCAACAGCGGCGTGCTCTTGAACAGGGTGCCGATATAATTGTTGCTACACCCGGAAGACTGATGGCGATGCTCCAGACCGGAACGATTGATCTTTCAAGATTGAATCATTTGATTCTTGATGAAGCAGACCGGATGCTGGATATGGGTTTCTTTGATGAAATCGTACGGATAATTAGCCATCTCCCTGCAGATCGTCAGACATTACTTTTTTCTGCTACCATGCCTCCCCGCATCCGGCAACTTGCTGGGAAAATCCTACGTGAACCAAAGGAAATTAATATTGCCATTTCTAAACCGGCCGAGGGCATTCTTCAGCAGGCATACATTTGTTATGAACCTCAGAAGCATCAGTTGCTGAACCACATTTTAAAAACGGTACACTGGCAAAGCGCAATTATTTTCTCTTCTACCAAGGAAATGGTGAAGAGGCTCTACAATGATCTTCGCCGCACAGGATTATCTGTCAAATCATTTCACTCTGATCTTGAACAATCTGAGCGGGAAGAAATCATGAGGGATTTCCGTAACAGGCAGGTGCAGATACTTATCGGTACAGATGTACTTTCAAGGGGAATTGATGTTGAGGGAATAAGTCTTGTTGTGAACTGGGATGTTCCCCCTGACCCTGAAGATTATATCCACCGTGTCGGACGGACTGCACGTGCTGAAACAACCGGAACAGCTATTACGCTGGTGAATGAAAATGATCAGCGCCGGTTTTCACAGATTGAATCACTGATAGGCTCAGAGATTTCCAAACCTGCCATTCCGGAAGGAATCGGTACAGGCCCTGCATATGATCCTAATGCAAGAAGACAGGGTCCCGGTGGTCGTTCAGGATTCGGGAACAGGGGGAGAAAAGATTTCAGGCCATCGCCCGGAGGAGGGCCCCGCAGGTTTCAAAACCGCCCTCGCGGACAAAAGCCGGGTTCCGGATCATCAGGAAAATAAAAATGGCGAAACGCCTGCCATTTTTTTGAAATTTTCCATTTCAGCTATTCAACAGGACCGATCTGAGTCTCTAGAATTTTGATGATATCTTCATAAGCCGCTTCATATTTTGCCGCAAGTTCATCTTCACCATAACGGTAAAGGATGTTTTGCAATTCACTCAACACGTACATGCTTCTTCGGTTATCATCCGCATACGGGTTGTTGTTCATGGTGTAGTAGCGTGTGACCGCAATGGCGCGGTCTCCGACAGTCTTGGCAATTTCAATCGCCTTTTCTTTTTCGCCTACCTTGAAGAGCAGTTCGATGGATCCTTCTGAATCACCAAGCCCGATGGTGAGGTGATCTAATCTTACGCCTCTGTCAGGCATTTTTTCAAGTGAAAACAATAACGCTTCACGTGCCTTATCCATATTCCCTTCATCAACCAGTGCAGCGACCAGATCATTGAAGCTGCTGCGGTGATTCTGAACGAAGCCTTTGTAGTCGTTTGTATAATATGGTTTCGGATCATCAAGTCCGCGGTAGGAATATTTTTTAACCATATTTTCAAAGGCAACCTCTGTATTTACCAGCTCCTTGCCGGGGTTAGGATTTTTTATGGGAAGCACTCTGAATGCATTACCCTCCATAACCAGGTACGGTGAGAGGTCAAACTTCAGCTGTGAAAGTGAAGTGTAATTGAAATAAACAGGTCTTTTCCAGTCAGCAGAAGCAATCAGATCAAGAATGGCAAGATCCTTTTTCTCCAGAGCATTGCCTTTAAGTTTGAACTGCATCTGATCTACCACCAGGTCTTCCATATTTTTTGGAATGATTCCGGAAGCAAGAACAGCCTCTTTATCCACCTGAAGAGTCAGGACTTTACTTGGAATAATACTGGTACCTTCGATCTCCAGTTTATTTGAAGTTTTGAGTATGGTCAGGAACTCCTTCAGATCAAAAGTCGGAATGTTGAGATTCTGATAGCGGAGATAATCATTTGCACCGCCCTGGGTGTAATTGGAAAGCGCAAGTTGATAGGGCAGTGGTTCCGACTCATAATTTTTGAGCATGGACTGCTCAATATACCAGTCAGTATTATAGTAGCTCAGTACGAGCACGCGTACATCTGTTCTTACATTTTCCACATCCTGTGCATACCAGAGCGGGAAGGTGTCATTGTCGCCACCTGTGAAAAGCACGGCGTTTGGTGCGCAGCTGTTCAGATAATTTTTGGCGGAGTCAACAGAGAACAGGCGGCCTGAGCGGTCATGGTCATCCCAGCCTTCCTTTGCCATGATCACCGGTGCTGAAAGACAAATAACAGTAGCAACAATTGCAGTGGCTTTGTGGTTTTTAATCACTTTTCCGAAAGCTTCAGCAAGGCCGATTACAGCAAAGCCTATCCAGAAGCAAAAGGCATAATATGAACCGGCGTAGATGTAATCGCGCTCACGGGGTTCTTCAGGAGGTGAATTCAGATAAACCACAATTGCAACGCCCAGCATTATAAACAGCAACCCGACGACGGAAAAGTTTTTTGAATCCTTTACTGCCTGAAAATACATTCCAAGCAGTCCGAGTATAAATGGGATCATATAGAAGTTATTGCGCCCGCGATTTTCAGCAAGGACATCAGGCAGTTGTTCATTCCACTGTGAAGGTCGCAGCCAGTTTGCACCGGGCTCATCACTTTCACGACCACTGAAGTTCCACATAAAGTATCTGCCGTACATGGTGCCGATCTGATGCTTGAACATGTAGGCGATGTTCTGGCTGAAAGTAGGTTTTTCACCTTCTCTCAAATCCATGATGTCCATGTAAGATTTGGCATAATCGCTGTTCCACATTCGTGGGAGCAGGTGCTCGTCATCATACACATACTCCATTTTTTTATCGGCCGGCTCATACTTGTCGTCACCTTTTTTGTAATTGTAACCACCTTCCTTGAAATCAATAAGCTGTGAGGTGTAGTACTGACCTTTCACAAGGGGTCTGCTGCCGTATTGTTCACGCTTCAGATACCGCACAAAAGACATGACATCCTTTGGTGCGTTTTCGTTGATGGGCGTGTCATAATTGGAGCGAATGATAATTGTTCCGTAGCTGGCATAACCGATCAGAATAAAGGCCGTTGAAAGTAAAAAAGTATTCTGCAGGGGACTAGCATTTCGTTGTGTTGCACGGATACCGAAGAACAATGCACCGGTGAGCAATAACAGAAACACCAGGGCGCCGGAGCCAAAGAACATCCCGAGGTTATTGACAAAGAATAACTCAAAACTACCGGCGATGCCGGGAAGTCCGGGAACGATCAGTTCAGAGATGAAGATCACAAGAAAACCACCGATTCCAAGTGTGATGATAATGCCGGCAGCGGTCGGTTTATATTTTTTGAAGTAGTAGATCAGCGCCAGCGCAGGAATGGCCACCAGGTTCAGCATGTGCACCCCAATGGAAAGACCCATCATATAAAAAATCAGAATCAGCCAGCGGTTTGCACGGCTTTCATCTTCAATGGTATCCCACTTTAGCATTGCCCAAACTACAAATGCAGTAAAGAATGAGGACATGGCATAAACCTCAGCCTCTACAGCAGAAAACCAGAAGGAATCTGAAAAGGTATAAGCCATTGAACCAACAAAGCCGGCACCCAGCAGACTCCATGTTTTTTCAGGAGTTACTTCGCTGTCTTTATTGATTCCGACCAACTTTCTGCCAAACAGCACGATAGACCAGAACAAGAACAGGATCGTAAAGGCGCTGCTCAATGCACTCAGCATATTAATCCAGAATGCCACCTGCGTGACATCACCCATTGCAAAAAAGGAGAATAAACGTCCAAGCAATAAAAAGAAAGGAGCACCGGGAGGGTGGGGCACCATTAGTTTATAGGAGACAGCTATGAACTCACCGCAATCCCAGTAACTGGCGGTCTCCTCAAGTGTTAAAACGTAGATTACAAGGGAAATGGCAAAGACAAACCAGCCGGTCAGGTTGTTGATCTTATTGAAACTCATGCTTTGGAGGTTAAATCAGGCCGGTAAATATCCGGACAACGGGCGAAAATACGGATTTTCCTTTTGTTTGAAGGCTTCTTCTTGCCGGTCACCATCCTTATGAGAAGGTAATTAATGAGGGGAAACTTTTTTAAGTGTGCCGGCTCAATCGTACACTACAATGTAGAAGCCGAGCCATAGCAAAAAGATAGGGAGGTAGGTCATCAGCACGACGGTAACGGCATCTTTGAAGCCTTTTTTTGAAAAGTACCGGATTCCGGAAACCAGCATGTAGCCGTATAGTATTTCAAAAATATTCAGGGCTTTGAGCGGATAATGGTATCTGTCCGGCACCAGTGTATAATCAAACAGCCCCATCGCAGAAAATGGATAGAAAGCATTGATTCTGTAAAACACCGGATCTGTTTCCACCACCATAAACCAGGCTATTTTCAAAAGTTCAGGAATAAAAAACACGAATTCCGCAGCCATAACGATTTTCCAGCAATTGCTGTAGGTAATCCGGTAGCCGAATGAAAAGCAGCCTGTCCACACCACGAAGGCCAGTACTAAAAATTTCCAGGCATAGATCAGGGGAATCCCCAAATACTGAAGGGTACTTCTGATGGTCAGAACAGAGCCTTCCGGTGTGCCTGAAAGAAATTCAAATGCTGCAGTCTCATCCTCAATGAAAGATTTTTTAATAAACAGCAGCAGGAGTGTCAGCAGGCAAATGAGCAGGAAAAGGGTTCTTTTTCCAAGATCAAAAAAGGGCGGAGCCGGTGAATCCTGTGACATTTATCAGTGATTGATAAGGATTTGATTATGAATTTTGCAATCGGGACTCCAAAATGATGAAATAACCCTTTAAAACCATATTTCCTGAATAATTTTGGAGGATGAAAGCATTGTGAAGAAGCTGATTCTGATTTTACCATTTTTATTTTCCTTCACCCTGCATGCGCAGAGGGTGAAAAAGGATACTACCATCATTCTGATTTCCAGTATCCCGATTCAGCTGGAAACCACAGAAGCGCTGGATCATATGTACAATTTCCGGTTTGCGGAGGCCGAGAAGCAGTTTACCTGGCTGAAGCAATCTTACCCCTGGCATCCGCTGCCTTATTTTCTGATGGGGCTCAGTACCTGGTGGAAGATCATGCCGGATATAAGCAATCAGAAATATGATGATACCTTTCTTGCCTATATGGATACCTCCATTTTTCTGGCAGAAAGATTAAGACGAAGGTCTGAGTACCGCATTGAGGGTGCTTTTTTTCTTGCAGCAGCTTATGGGTTTAAAGGACGGCTATATTCCGATGAAGACCGCAGCAGCTGGGTTAAAGCTGCCGCTGCCGGCAAGTCAGCAATGGATTATCTGGAAGAATGCCGTGAAAAGGATGCGCTGAGTCCGGAGCTTCAGTTTGGTGATGCGCTGTATAACTATTTTTCTGTCTGGGTTCCTGAAAATTATCCTGCGCTTCGTCCGGTATTATGGTTTTTCAGAAAGGGGAACAAAGCACTTGGACTGAAGCAGCTCAGAGAAGTTTCAAACAATGCGTTTTACACCAGGATTGAGGCCATGGTTTGGCTGATGCGCATCCTGAACAGTTATGAAAACGATCAGGCAGAAGCCTTCCGCGTTTCGGAATACCTATGGAAGACTTTTCCGGGCAATCCTTACTTCCATCGCTATTATGCGAGGATGTTATATTCCAGAGGCATGTATCCGCAGCTTGAGACTGAATCAAAAGCCATTCTGGCCGGAATTCAGGAAGGTCGTTTTGGATATGAAGCAACGAGCGGAAGGTATGCTGCATTTTATTTAGGACAGATTTATGAAATGCGAAGACAACTGCCTGATGCAAAAGCGTATTATCTGCAGTGCCTGAAATTCTCCGAACAGAATAAGGCCTTCAAATCCGGATATTACCTTTATTCACTTATCGCACTTGGGGAAATAAGTGAAAAGCTCGGGGATAAGGCTTCAGCAAAAAAATATTTTACGGAGGTTAAAAAGCGGTCGGACCGTAAGGACGAGGCCTATAAAGACGCAAAAAAAAGACTCAAAAAGCTGGAGAAGGGAGATCGCTAATATCCGGTGGCTTATTTAATTTATTTTCGGACTTTTGCGAATAAGTTCAGGAAGTAAAAATACCCGGATCAGAATGAAATTCAGGCTTGATGATATGGACCGGAAGATTCTGGAGTTTCTTCAGAAAGATTCAGGAATTACCAATGCTCAGCTGGCTCAGATGATCGGTCTTTCACCTGCACCAACCCTCGAACGTGTTAAAAAACTTGAGCAGGCCGGTATCATTTCGGGTTATCATGCTGCACTAAACCCCGCTGCAGTCGGTATCGGAGTCAGCACATTCGTCAATGTAAGCCTCAAAGGTCATAACAAGGAAAATATCAACCGGTTCATAAAGGCAATTGCTGAAATTCCGGAAATTATTGAGTGTCACCATGTGACAGGGCAGGCAGATTTTATTCTAAGAATTGTCTGCACTGACATACCCTCTTACCAGAGTCTGATGCTGGACCGCGTCACCAATATTGACGTTGTTGACAATATGCAGTCTATGGTCATACTTTCAACCTTTAAGGACAGTAAGGTTATTCCGGTAAAACCAGAGCATGGCACAGCAGGATAAAATACAGGTGATGGAGGACTCGGTGATCAGAAGAAAGATCACCCGTATGGCTTATGAGATTATTGAAAATCATCCTGGTGTACGTTCAATGATTCTTGCCGGTATTGAAGGGCAGGGATTTGTACTTGCGGGGCTCCTTAATAAAGAGCTGAAGAAAATTTCAGAGATGGATATTGAGCTGATCAAAGTTGCTATTGATAAGAAACTCCCTGAAAAAAGTGATGTGAAACTCAGTAAGCCTTTGTCATCTTTGAAAAAAAAGCCTGTCATTCTTGTTGACGATGTTCTGAACACCGGTAAGATACTCACTCACTCCATGAAGCCTTTTCTGGAGCAGGGTGTAGCCCGGTTGAGTGTTGCCGTTCTTGTCAACCGCAGCCATTTATTATTTCCCGTGAGACCTGATTACACAGGTCTCGAATTGTCCACAACTCTTACGGAGCATATAGAAGTTGTTCTGGATAAAAAATCAGCTGTTTTTCTTCACTGATTTTTGAAATAAAATATCGTTTTTGAAGCCGGTCGTGGAAAAGCGGTTAATTGGGTGAAAGATCACAGACAATTACCTTATTCTTTATCTAAATTGCGCTCCGATTTTAATCAATAATTAAAGAATATATGAGTAATAAGATCAGCATCCAGCACGGAAAATTAAATGTGCCCGACAATCCGGTTATTCCCTATATAGAGGGTGATGGAACAGGAGTGGATATCTGGCCAGCCTCTCAGCTGGTATTTGATGCCGCTGTAAAGAAGGCATACGGGGGCAAGCGCAGCATTCAGTGGATGGAGGTTCTGGCCGGAGAAAAGGCATTTAATCAGACCGGCAGCTGGATGCCTGAGGCAACGATGACTGCCTTCAGGGAATATCTGGTTGGCATCAAAGGGCCTCTTTCGACCCCCGTTGGCGGTGGTATTCGTTCCCTGAATGTTGCACTGCGTCAGGATCTTGATTTGTATGCATGTGTGAGACCTGTGCGGTGGTTTAAGGGCGTTCCTTCACCTGTGAAGGAACCTCAGAAAACGGATATGTGTATTTTCCGTGAGAACACTGAAGACATTTATGCAGGTATTGAGTTTGCGGCAGGAACGGAGGAGGTTAAAAATTTTCTGAATACTTTCAGCGCCTCCTACCCCAAGCTTTTCAAGAAAATCCGTTTTCCTGAGACTTCAGGCATAGGCATCAAGCCGGTTTCAAAGGAGGGAACTGAACGCCTTGTTCGTGCGGCCATTGAGTATGCCATTAAGCATAAAAAGCCCAATGTGACGCTCGTCCATAAAGGTAACATTATGAAATTCACCGAGGGTGCGTTCCGCGACTGGGGTTATGCACTTGCCAAAAGTGAATTCGGAGCCAATGACCTGGACGGCGGTCCATGGCAGGTAATCAATCATGACGGACATAAAATTGTTATCAAGGACGCCATTGCTGATGCTTTCCTTCAGCAGATTCTGCTTCGTCCCGATGAATATTCTGTCATTGCTACGCTGAACCTTAACGGTGATTACATTTCTGATGCACTTGCAGCTATCGTTGGTGGAATCGGAATTGCTCCGGGCGGTAACATCAACTATGTGACCGGTCATGCAATTTTTGAAGCAACGCATGGCACAGCTCCTAAATATGCAGGTCAGGATAAAGTAAACCCCGGAAGTGTTATTCTTTCAGGTGTTATGATGCTGGAGTATATGGGCTGGCTGGAAGCTGTTGATCTGATCTATAAAGGTCTTGAAACAGCTATTTCAAACAAGCGTGTGACCTACGACTTCCACCGTCTGATGGAAGGAGCAACGCTTCTGAAGTGCTCCGAGTTCGGTCAGGAAGTGGTGAATAATATGTAACAGGTTTATTTTTTGAACAGGGTGCCTGCCGGTGAATCTTCAGCCGGCGGGCATTTTTATTTAATATTGAACCATGAATTTCAGAAGCCCTGTTGTCCTGCTTGTAGCTGTTGCAGTTTCCTTCCTTGGCTTTTCCTGCGAAAACGGAAAAAAAGAAGTGGCCCTTACCCCTGTACTTGATTATTCTGTCAGAAGTACGATGCCACATGATGTTGCTGCCTTTACCCAGGGGCTGGTCATTCATCAGGGACAATTATATGAAAGCACGGGGCAGGAAGGGTCATCCTGGATAGGTATTGTTGATATAAATACCGGAATTGCGGAACGGAAAGCTGAGCTTTCGCCTTCCTATTTCGGAGAAGGAATCACAATTCTGAACAACAAAGTTTATCAGCTTACCTGGAAAAATAAGACAGGATTTATTTATGATCTGAAAACATTTAAACAGACCGGAACATTCAGCTATTCCGGTGAGGGCTGGGGCATTACTCATGACGGAAAGAATCTTATCATGAGCGACGGCACCAGCAGTCTGGCCTTTTTTGATACTGTAACCCTGAGGACAGTGAGAACGCTGGAGGTTTATGATTCAAGAGGCTCCGTTCCTCTGCTTAATGAGCTTGAATATGCTGAAGGATTTATCTATGCCAATGTGTGGCAGACAAATAAAATTGCCAGAATTGATCCCACCGACGGGAAGGTAGTTGGTTATATTGACCTTACGCTGCTCAGAGATCAGGCTGTGGGAAGAAACCCGCAGGCTGATGTTTTAAACGGAATCGCCTGGCATAAAGCCACCGGCTCTTTTCTTGTCACAGGAAAATACTGGCCGGGGATTTATGTGATCCAGATCCGGGAAAATGCCGTTCAGTGATCAACGGGCAGATCAGCCGGCACCAGATATAACCGGCCTGTTTTTATCTCCCTGCATTCAAATCGGGTTCTTCTTAATTTTCCCTTTCTGAAAGCCTTGCCACGGATAGAAAAAACAGCGCCATCCGAAAGTCCTGAAACAAGAACTTCAGCGGATTTGCTCTCATCGTATTTCCGGAAAAGCGCGGTTAGTTTCTGATCGCTGAAAGAAGAAGCTTTAGGATTTAAAAGGTGATGTGAAAGCCGTGACTGAAGATCCAGCGGAAAAATTTCCATTTTCATCACCGGCTCCATGAATGTTTTAAATGCAAGTTTCCATTCTTTTCCATGAGGTAATGGCCTGTTGCCATAGAGCATCCATACGGCATGATGGCTGAATTCATGAATGTAAGTGACCAGAAAAAGAAATGGACTTAAATCCCTGTTCATTGTTACCACCGGCTCATTGCCTCTTCGGGCACAATAATCGCCGGCTTTTGTAACACGTGAGGGTTTCAGAATCAGTCTGAAAGGGTATCTTTTCCACAGGTCCATGCAGTACTCCGTTGCATTTTGAGGAAGGTGAGCTCTTAAAATTTGTTCTGTACTTGCAGTGGCCATTGTTTAAAGCACATCCAAATATCTTTAAAAATGACCCAAAAACGCATAAAAAAAGGCTTTAGTCCACTAAAGCCTTTAATTTTTCCGGTCTCGCAAGGAGACCCGGTTCCTTTTACTGAGCAGCAGTAGAATCAGCAGCAGCAGTAGTATCGGCAGGAGCAGCCTCAACAGCAGGAGCTGTTTCAACCGCAGTTGAGTCAGCTGCCTCTTCCTGAGATGCACCACCACCGCATGCTACGAATGCGAATGCGAAACCGCAAACCGTCAGTAATGCGAAAAGCTTTTTCATAGAAACAGGTTTTTATTTAGTGCGCAAATATAGAGCTAATGTAACACCAACAACAAAGAGTCCTAAATTTTTATTTTTCAGGTAGTTCCAATTATTTTTTCCTGAAAAACAGTCGTAAGGGTACGCCCTCAAAACTGAACTTTTCCCGCAGTTTGTTTTCAAGGAACCTCCGGTAGCTTTCAGCCACATACTGGGGAAGGTTGCAAAAAAATGCAATGGAAGGTGTTGCACCCGGTACCTGGGTTATGTATTTTATCTGAATAAGCTTGCCCTTCATGGAAGGGGGTGGATAATGGGCTATTTCAGGTAAAAGGGCGTCATTAAGCGCTGAAGTTGCAACTTTTCGTGATCTGCACTCACAAACTTCAACGGCCTTTTCCATAACCTGAAAAATCCGCTGTTTTTCGGTCGCAGATCCAAAAACAAAGGGAACGTAATCGATGGGGGCTATGGACTGAATCATCTCCTTACGGAGCTTATCAGCCGTTTTACTGTCCTTTTCAATTAGATCCCACTTATTAATAAATATGACCATCCCTTTGCCTGCACGTGCCGTCAGAGAAATAATATTTACATCCTGTGATTCCAGCCCGCGCGAAGCATCAATCACAATAATGGCCACATCACATTCTTCAAGGGCGCGGAGCGATCTCAGAACACTGTAAAACTCAATGTTATCGTGGACCTTTCCCTTTTTCCGGATTCCTGCGGTGTCAATAAGTATAAAGTCTTTTCCGAACTGCCTGTAATGTGTATGAATTGAATCACGAGTTGTTCCGGCCTCATCGGTAACAATGGTTCTTTCTGTTCCGAGCAGCACGTTCAGCAGGGATGACTTACCAACATTCGGCCTGCCGAGGATGGCAATCTTAGGAATGCCGGCATTCGGATCTTCAATCCCCTGCTCCGGCAAGGCTGCCACCACCGCATCCAGCAACTCACCTGTTCCACTTCCATTGGCTGAGGAAAGTGTATAAATATCTCCGAGTGCCAGCTCGTAAAACTCGTTGGCATTCATCGCTTTTTCAGGAGTATCTGCCTTATTGGCTGCAATAAAAACAGGTTTTTTAAAGCGCCTTAAAACATTTGCAAAATCTTTGTCAAACCCGGTCAGGCCGTCTCTGCAGTCCACCATAAATATGATGGCAGTACATTCTTCAACCGCCATTTCCACCTGTC
Organism: Cyclobacteriaceae bacterium; assembly: GCA_049430945.1. Classification (GTDB taxonomy): domain Bacteria; phylum Bacteroidota; class Bacteroidia; order Cytophagales; family Cyclobacteriaceae; genus ELB16-189. Next base: position 19,015 of record JBMTCO010000015.1, on the reverse strand, counting down.
TGCGGATCTGAGACTCAAATTTGTCTTCTGAACCGGTAACATAACCGCCAGTATCTATTACTGTGAAAAATTTGCCACACCACTCAGCGTGCCCGTAATGGCGGTCGCGGGTAACCCCGGGCATGTCATCCATAATGGCCTGACGCCTTTCTACCAGCCTGTTGAAAAGGGTTGATTTTCCGACATTTGGCCTACCGACAATGGCAACGATATTGGACATAGTTCCCTTTTATGGGGTTTTTGAGGCGCAAAGGTGGGAAATTTTCGTCAGAACGGCCCTGCGAATGCTTAGTCGAAGTACCCGAACTGTTTAAGTCTGTTACTTTCCTTTCTCCAGTCGGCAGCAACCTTTACGGTTGTCTCAAGAAATATCTGTTTTGCAAAGAATGATTCCATATCCTTTCTGGCTTCCATGCCGACCGTTTTTAAAGAAGATCCTGCCTTACCGATCAGGATACCCTTTTGAGAATCACGCTCCACGAAAATGATTGCCCGGATGCGGATAATTTTTTCCTCCTCCTTGAAAGATTCTATCCCCACTTCGCAACTGTAAGGGATTTCCTGTTTATAGTTCAGAAATATTTTTTCTCTGATTATTTCTGCAGCGAAAAACCGCTCACTACGGGTTGTAAACTCATCTTTTGGAAAATAGGGAGGATGAAAAGGCAGTAGCTGAATCAGTGCAGGCACAACCAGGTCCAGATGATACTCGGTTTTTGCAGATACAGTCAGGACTTGAACAGCACCTGTCTTCTCTTTCCAAGTTTTGATTTTTTTTTCTTCCTCTTTCAGATCCCCAAGGTCAGATTTATTAATAAGCAGAATAATCGGGGCGGTTGCTTTTTTTAAAGGCTGAAAAAGTTTTTCGTCAAATGATTCACCCCACTCAACTACGAGCAGAATTACATCAGCGTCTTCCAGCGAGACTTTGACATAGTTCATCATCGCTTTATGAAGCTCGTACTTAGGTTCAAGGATTCCGGGCGTGTCTGAATAGACAATCTGAAATTCCGGACTATTCAGCATGCCCATTATCCGGTGACGGGTTGTCTGAGCTTTGGATGTGATAATGGATAAATTTTCTCCGGTGAGTCTGTTCATCAGGCTGCTCTTACCGACATTCGGTTTACCCACGATGCTTACAAATCCAGCTTTATGGTTTGAGGGAATAGTATTTTCCATGAATCAGTTCATTAACCGTTGAAGCGAACTCAGATTAAGCTCTGAAAAGTCGTGAATCACAAGGTCTGCGTGGCTGAGTTCCTCCGGCAGGTGGGTAGTGGCCAGTGCAACCACTTTTGAGCCGGCGCCCATTCCTGAGGCAATTCCTGAAAGTGAATCTTCCATAACAATACACTTTTCTGAAGGGTAACTGAGCGCTGCTGCTGTCTTAATATAAATCTCCGGGTCAGGTTTACCACGCGATACAAATGATTCATCCAGGATGGTGCTGAAATATTTTCCTATTCCTGTATGATGGAGCGTAAAGTTCACATTGGCTCTTGGCGCAGAGGTTGCGATTGCTTTGGGAATCCGGTTGGCCTCAAGAAGATCCAGAAATTCAATAAGGCCTTTCAGCGGACTTATGTCGTTTTTATAAATTTCTCTGAACAAGGCCTCTTTTTCATCGGCATACCGGTTCAATAAATCAGAAGAGATATTTCCGAACAGGTTGGTTATCCAGTCTTTGTTTGTCCGCCCGTAAATACGGGTTCTCAACTCATCTTCTGACAAATCATAACCATATTTTCTGCAAAATTGCTGCAGGGCGATTTTATGATAGGGGTTGCTGTCAATCAGCACGCCGTCCATATCAAAAAGGACTGCGAAGGGGGAGGTGTTCATCTTTCGGGTGTAAAAGTACAAAGTCCGCTGCTGTAACCTAACTTGTATCTTTGAGGTCTTGAGCAAGAACCACCGTATGGATATCCGCGCGCTTTACGAACATTTCAAAAATTCCGGAATCATCTCCACTGATACACGGAAAATAACCCCCGGCTGTATATTCTTTGCCCTGAAGGGTGATCATTTCAATGGCAATGAATTCGCAGAGAAAGCCATTGAGCTGGGGGCTTCACTGGCCGTGATTGATGATGTCCGCTTCAGAGAGGTATCCAAAACTTTTTTTGTTGAAGATGTTCTTACTGCGCTGCAAGACCTTGCAAGACATCACCGTTCAATGCTTAGCATTCCGGTAATCGGACTTACAGGATCTAACGGCAAGACGACAAGTAAGGAACTTGTCCATGCTGTTTTGTCAAAGAAATTCAGAACACAGGCAACAACCGGCAATCTGAACAACCACATCGGCGTTCCGCTAACCATACTTTCCATTAAACCGGAAACTGAGATTGCAGTTATAGAGATGGGTGCCAATCATGTTGGTGAAATTGCTTTGCTGAGTTCAATTGCGAATCCTACGCACGGATTTATTACCAACATCGGCAAAGCACATATCGGAACTTTCGGAGGTTTTGAAAATATCATCAGGGGCAAGACAGAATTATACCAGCACCTGATCAATTCCAATGGAACCGTTTTTGTGAACTCTCAGAATCCGATCCTTTCCCCGATGATCAGAAGATTCACAGATGTGGTGTTATATCCGGCAGTGAATGACTTCATTCATGTTGAGCCGGTGGGGACAGATCCCGGTCTGGTTGTGCGTGCCGACGGAGGCCGTGAGATTTCAAGTCACCTGACAGGCGTTTATAATTTTGAAAACATTGCCGTTGCACTTTGTATCGGAAAATATTTTGGAGTGTCTGCAGAAGAAGCTGCCAAAGCAGTTGAAGCGTATGTTCCCTCCAATATGCGCTCACAAATGATTCATACCGGAACAAACCGGATCATACTGGATGCCTACAATGCCAATCCAAGCTCTATGGAAGCGGCCATCCTGAATCTTCGGTCTATGCCAGGGGATAAAAAAATTGCGATTGTTGGTGATATGTATGAGCTGGGCGATGATGCAGAGTCAGAACACCTGAACATCGGAATACTTCTGAAGGATTCCGCTTTCAGTGAAGTTTATCTCTGCGGCATGCTCATGTCTAAAGCAAAAGAGACATGTCCTGAGGCTAAAACCTTTGATAACCGCGAGGCGTTGCTGGCTTATTTGTATTTTAATAAACCGGCAAATTCAACCATTCTGATCAAGGCCTCCCGTGGCATGGGGCTGGAGAAACTTATGGAAGTATTTCAGACCGCCTGAACGAGGCCGCTGTTCTGATTGGCAGGGGATTTTTATATTGAGGAAAAATTCAATATCCATGAGATCCCTGTTCAGTCTTTCAGCCGTTATCCTTTTAAGTTTTTCGCTCTCGGCACAGCAAAATGATGAAGCTGTGATCCGTCAGATTTTTGATGAGGCATTGGCAAGGGGTCAGTCTTATCCCGTGCTGGAGCATCTCACTACAAGAATAGGAGCGCGTCTTTCCGGATCGCCAGGAGCTGCTGCTGGGGTGGAATACACAAGACAGGTGATGAAGGAATTCGGATTTGATTCTGTCTGGCTTCAACCTGTCATGGTTCCGCACTGGGACCGCGGGCAGGGTGAGCATGGAAGAATCGTGCATTCCCGGAAAATGGGAACGGAGCCTATCAGTATTGCATCATTGGGAGGTTCGATCGGAACAGGTCCGGAGGGTTTACTGGCCCATGTTGTGGAAGTCAAAAACTTTGATGAGTTAAAAGCGCTTGGAGAACAAGGTGTGAAAGGCAAGTTTGTTTTCTACAATCGCCCGATGGATCCCACAAAAATTCAAACCTTTTCTGCTTATGGTGGTGCGGTGGATCAGCGTGGAAGCGGGGCAGTGGAGGCAGCGAAATACGGAGCTGTTGGCGTCATCGTTCGCTCCATGGGAATTAATTCCGAAGATTATCCTCACACCGGGTCAATGCGCTATGCACCGGATGTTCCGAAAATTCCGGCAGTGGCCATCGCAACAAAACATGCAGACATCCTCAGCAGACTGATTAAGGGCGATGAAAAAATTCAGGTATATATCGAGACCTATTCGCGCACGCTTCCGGATGCGCCTTCCTTTAATGTGGTTGGTGAAATCAGAGGCACCTCAAATAAAAACGAATACATTGTAGTGGGTGGCCATCTGGATTCCTGGGATCTCGGACAGGGTGCACATGATGACGGAACAGGTTGTGTTCAGTCTATTGAAGTGCTTCGGATTTTCAAGGCGCTCGGCATCAAACCTAACCGCACGATCCGCGCTGTAATGTTCATGAATGAAGAAAACGGACTGAGAGGCGGACTTAAATACGCTGAACTGGCTAAGGCAAATAAAGAGAAGCATCTGGCTGCAATCGAATCAGACCGCGGCGGATTCACTCCACGAGGATTTACAATTGGCAAGACCAAAGAGTCCATCAAAAAAACAATCCAGAGCTGGAGACCGCTCCTTGAGCCTTATGGCCTGACAGACTTCAGTCAGGAGGGTGGCGGTGCAGACATCGGTCCTTTGCAGGATCAGGGAGTTACCCTGCTGGGATTTCTTCCGGATTCACAGCGGTATTTCAATTATCACCATACCCCCGCAGATACCTTTGACAAGGTTGACAAGCGCGAACTTGAACTCGGTGCTGCCTCCATGGCAGCTATGGTTTACCTGATTGATAAATACGGGTTGAAATAAATTCAACCCTAAAACTTACTTCGGAAATTTCTTACGCTTCCTGAGTGGCGTACTCTTCCATCGGCAGACAGCTGCATACCAGATTTCTGTCGCCGTAAGCGTTGTCCACGCGGCTTACGGAAGGCCAGAACTTGGCAGTCTTTACATAAGGCAGCGGGTAAGCAGCTTTCTGACGGCCATAAGGTCTGTCCCAGTTATCCGCAGTAATTACAGCAGCAGTATGTGGTGCGCGCTTCAGTACATTGTTTTCTTTATCGGCCTTGCCTTCTTCCACTTCCCTGACCTCGTTGCGGATAGAGATGAGTGCATCGCAGAATCTGTCCAGTTCTTCTTTTGTTTCACTTTCTGTGGGCTCAATCATCAGCGTTCCGGCCACAGGGAATGAAACAGTTGGTGCGTGGAAGCCATAGTCCATCAGACGCTTTGCAAGATCTTCAACTTCAATACCAGATTTTTTGAAATCTCTGCAATCAACAATCATTTCATGTGCACAGCGTCCGTTGGTGCCGGTGTACAGAATTTTATAATGACCATTCAGGCGCTCCTTAATATAGTTGGCATTCAGAATGGCAATTTTTGTTGCATTGGTAAGTCCCTCGCCACCCATCATGGCAATGTAGGCATAGGAAATAGCCAGGATGCTGGCACTTCCGAACGGCGCTGCTGATACTGCACTGATTGGTTGTGAACCTCCTGTTTTAACAAGAGCGTGTCCGGGCAGAAATGGTTTCAGTTTATCATTCACGCAGATTGGTCCCATACCGGGGCCACCACCACCATGGGGAATACAAAACGTTTTATGAAGGTTGAGGTGACAAACATCGGCGCCAATATTGGCCGGAGACGTTAGTCCAACCTGCGCATTCATATTTGCTCCGTCCATGTACACAAGGCCGCCGTTGTCATGGATTGTCCGGCAGATATCGGTGATGGCTTCTTCAAACACGCCATGGGTTGAAGGGTAGGTGACCATCAGACAGGAAAGGTTGTCTTTGTACTGAGCAGCTTTTGCTTTCAGGTCTGCTACATCCACTTTTCCTTCCTCATCTGATTTCACAACTACTACGGTCATGCCGGCCATAACTGCACTGGCCGGATTTGTACCATGTGCAGATGCCGGAATCAGTGCCACATTTCTGTGACCATCGTTGCGGCTGAGGTGGTACGCGCGGATAACCATAAGTCCTGCATATTCACCCTGTGCACCGCTGTTTGGTTGCAGTGATACGCCGGTGAAGCCTGTTACTTCCTTCAGCCATTCAGAGAGATTATCAAGAATTTTGTGATAGCCCTGGGTCTGGTCAGCAGGGGCAAAGGGATGAATATTTCCTACTTCCGGCCATGTTACCGGAATCATTTCGGTCGTGGCATTGAGTTTCATAGTACAGCTGCCAAGCGAAATCATGGAATGCACCATGGAAAGGTCTTTTGTCTCCAGTCGCTTGATATAGCGCAGCATTTCATGTTCTGAATGATAGCGGTTAAATACCGGGTGGGTTAAAAAGGCAGAGGTGCGCTGCAGTTCCTGTGCAAGCTTGCTTCCCTGAACTGTTGCCGTTGAATTTTTCACTCCGAAGACTTCTGCGATTCGTCCAAGGTCTTCATGGGTGGTAGTTTCATCAATTGAAATTCCGATGGTACCATCGGGATGGTAACGGAAATTCATCTGCTTTGCTTCCGCATTTTTGCGGATGAGCGCCGCATCAACACCGGCAATATTCAGCGTGTCAAAGAAAGAATCGTTTTGCTGGCGGATACCTGCTCCGGTGAGGATGGAATTCAGGGAACATGCAAGGCCATGAATTCTGCCTGCAATCTTTTTTAATCCATCAGGTCCGTGGTAAACTGAATACATGCCGGCCATTACGCTAAGAAGTACCTGGGCCGTACAGATGTTTGAGGTTGCTTTTTCTCTTCGAATGTGTTGCTCTCTGGTCTGAAGTGCCATGCGGTATGCATGGTTGCCGGAGGCATCTAAAGATGCCCCGATAATTCTGCCCGGCATGAGTCTTTTATATTCATCGCGGGTTGCAAAGAAAGCAGCATGCGGGCCTCCGAATCCCATCGGCACACCGAAACGCTGCGAAGAGCCGACAACCACATCAGCACCCATCTCACCCGGTGATTTCATTAGCACAAGTGCCATCAGGTCGGTACCCACCACGACGGCAATTTCTTTCTCATGTGCAGCTGCTATGAAGGCGGAGTAGTCACGAACCGATCCGTCATTGCCCGGATTTTGAATATAAACTGCAAAAAGCGCCGGGTCATCAAGGTCTGCTTTCAGCACATCACCCATTGAAAACTCAACTCCAATCGGGTTGGACCGGGTTTTGAGCAGATCGGCAGTCTGAGGAAATACATTCCGGTCGACCAGAAACTTAGATGCATTTTTTCTTGAAGGCTTGCGCGAAGCAAAGAGCATATGCATGGCCTCGGCAGCGGCAGTGCCTTCGTCGAGCAGTGATGCGTTGGCAATTTCCATACCTGTGAGGTCAGTGACCATGGTCTGATAATTGATCAGTGCTTCAAGTCTTCCCTGGGCGATCTCTGCCTGATAGGGCGTGTAGGCGGTATACCACCCCGGGTTTTCAAGGATGTTTCTGAGAATGACGCCCGGTGTAAAAGTTCCGTAGTACCCGGCACCTATAAATGATTGATAAATTTTATTCTGTGAGGTAATTGCCTTGAAATTTTTCAGGAACTCCTGCTCGGTCTGGGCCGCAGGAAGATCAAGCGGTTTTTTGAGCCTTATGTTTCCAGGAACTGTTTCATCAATTAACTGATTCAGGCTTGAAACACCAATGGTTTTCAGCATCTCCTGAATTTCATAGTCACTTGGACCATTGTGTCTGTTTTCAAATTTTTCTCTGAAGAATAAGGAGTTATTTTCCATGTATAAATCTTGATTTTAGGCTTTAAAAAAGCGTCCCAAAGGTAAGTGATTTTGGTAACGGGAATGGCCGGAAAAAGATGAAAAACTTATGCTTCAGCGGTCTGGTTTCGGAAATAAAAAAAGCCCGGAGATTTTCCGGGCTTAATTTTTAAAAAGACCTGGGTCAGAACCGCTCAAAGCGGGAAAAGAAGAAGTTCCCTTCAATCTGTGCATTTTCATCAGAGTCCGAGCCGTGGATGGCATTGGCGTCTATGGATTTTGCAAAAAGCGCTCGGATGGTTCCGGGAGCTGCTTTGGAAGGATCTGTTGCTCCAATGAGTTTTCTGAAATCCTCCACAGCATTTTCTTTTTCAAGGATCATCGGGATGATCGGGCCGGATGACATATACTTACAAAGTTCGCCGTAAAAAGGTCTTTCCTTGTGAACAGCATAAAACTGGCCGGCCAGTTCTGCATTTAGTTGTGTTTTTTTAATGGCTACAATGCGAAAGCCTGCCTCTTCAATCATTTTAGTGATTGCTCCGGCGTTTCCTGCTGCTACTGCATCAGGTTTGATCATAGTAAATGTTCTGTTTCCTGCCATATTTTTTGATTGTTTCGTATTTCCGGCGGCAAAAATAGTAAAAGCCTTTATAAGGCTTTGAAAAACAGACTTCAACCGAAAAATTTACCAATTTTGCGGCCTTATGGAAAATTCCCCTTTTGGCAATGATCAGGCAGTGGCTTTCGGCCGGTTGCTATCACGACCGTCAAATGTGGTTATCGTAACTCATTACCGGCCCGATGCTGATGCATTGGGTTCTTCCCTGGGTCTTGCCGGGTATCTTAAAAAAAAGGGGCATCAGGTTTCAGTCATCACGCCAAGCGATTTTCCGGGATTTCTGAAGTGGATGCCGGGATCGGAGGCCGTGATGGTGGTTCGAAAAAATAATCCCGCAACCCAACAGGCATCTGAATCCATAATCAGGTCAGCAGAAATAATTTTTTGCCTGGATTTTTCAAGTCTTAACAGGATAGAAACACTTGAGGAGCCGGTCCGCAATGCATCTGCTGTAAAGGTGATGATTGATCACCACCTGGAGCCTGAAAAGTTTGCCGCCTACGAATTATGGGATGTGAAATCAGCATCTACGGCAGGACTTATTTTTCAATTGATTGAAATGCTGGGAGATCAGCATCTGGTTGATCCTGAAATTGCAGGTTGCCTGTATGCAGGACTTATGACTGATACCGGAGGGTTCAGACATAATAATACAGGTGCCGGAGAATTTGAGATTGCTGCAAAGCTGACCATGGCCGGAGCTGTTCCAAATCAGATAGCCTCCGCCGTTTACGACAGCAATTCACTGAATCGCCTGCGACTGAATGGTTATGTTTTGCTTAATAAACTGACCATCCTAAAAGAATTCAACACAGCTTATGTGAGTCTTACTCGCGAGGAGCTGGATCGTTTTGAGGCACAGACAGGTGATACAGAAGGTCTCGTAAACATGGGGCTTTCTGTTGAAGGTGTGAGGTTATCCGTTTTAATGCATGACCGTGAAGGCACCGTCAAAATTTCATTTAGATCTTCAGGGGATTTCTCAGTTAATGACCTTGCTCGAAAATATTTTTCCGGAGGTGGTCACCGCAACGCTTCGGGTGGTTCTTCAAAAGAATCATTGGAGATAACATTGCAGCGTTTTATTGATCTGCTTCCTTCTTACCGTGACTTGTTAACTAAAAATTGACCTCTTAAATTTTATGCTGAAGTTTAAAAATTATTTTTTTCTGCTCTTTTTTGCTCTCGTTGCAGCGGGGTGTAATACAGAGCAGACCCGTGAAGGCCTAAAGTTCAAACGCGTCCGTAAGGGAACATCAGGCGTTGCTCAGCCCGGCCAGTTTATACTCTTACATGTCAAGGCTGTGGATGAAAATGACTCAGTTTGGATTGACACCTGGGCAAAAGATGAACCCGCTCTTGTAAGAATTGATCCCTTTAATGAGAAAATAAAAGAGAAGGGTGAGGTTGGAGTTTACCGAATGCTGGGTAAAGATGACAGCGTTACGTTTAATGTGACTGTTGCAACGATTTATCATGAAACATGGCTTAAACCTATCCCGGCAGGTCTTGATCCTCAGATGGGGGTAAACTATTTCCTGTCGGTCGTTGATGTCATGGATGAAAAGGGCCTGGAGGTATTTCAACAGAAGCAGGCAGAAAAATTTGAACAGCTTAGTCTTCAGCATCAGATTGAACAATTTGGAAAAGACACTCTGCTCATTGATGATTATCTTAAGAATAAATCCATTCAGGCCAGGAAGACAGCATCCGGTATTAGGTATGTAGTGGTTAAAGAGGGGAAGGGCAAACAGATTGTCAATGGTACTATCGTTTATGTGAGATACACAGGTTATTTTTTGAATGAAAAAATTTTTGATGGTAATCTGGAACGTAAGGAACCTTTTCAGGTCGTTGTAGGTGCGCGCCAGGTTATTTCAGGCTGGGAGGAAATTCTTAAAGAGATGACTCTGGGAAGCAAATTCACAGTTTATCTTCCTTCATTGTTTGGTTATGGTGACAGGAATATTCCCGGAGTTCCGAAAGATTCAGTTTTGATTTTTGAAATTGAAGTTGTTCAGATCAGGTAAAAGCATGAACCGCATAATATCATTAAGTGCCATTATTGTTTTGATTTTTATATCAGGTTCTTGCCTGAATGTCGAGGCACCCTGCACAAGAAAAATTGACAACAGGCTGCTGAATCTTGTGGATCAGCCGAGATTACAGTCTGACATTGACATTATTGATCAGTACCTCACGGCAAATAATCAGAATGCGGTCAAGGATCCTTCCGGGATCCGCTATGTTATCCTTCAGGAAGGCGTTGGGGAAACTCCGTGTTTGCAGAGCATCGTGAGTGCATCTTACACAGGGCAATTGCTTAGTTCCGGTAAAGTATTTGATTCGTCTGTTACACCGGTTCAGTTCCCTCTGGCGAATCTGATAGTTGGCTGGCAGATTGCATTTCTGAAATTCAAAAAGGGAACCAGGGCAGTGATATATATACCTTCTCCGCTTGGGTACGGAGCCACGGCCCGGACGAATATTCCCGCTAACTCAATTCTGACTTTTGAGATTAATTTCACAGATTTTCAGTGATCAGTAAAATCTGCTTTGCCACTGCGAATGAACATAAACTGACTGAAGTCCGCGGGTTATTGCCGGGTGTAGAGATCCCGGGGCTTTCAGAGATTGGATGTACTGAAGTAGTTCCTGAAGATTTTGAGACACTTCGCGAAAATGCAGAGCAAAAGGCACGATTTGTATTTAACAGATATGGCATCAGTTGTTTTGCTGATGACAGCGGTCTTGAGGTAACCGCACTGAATGGTGCCCCTGGCGTTCACTCAGCTTTTTATGGCGGCCCAGAGCGAAGTCATGAGAAAAATATTGCCAGACTTCTCAAGGAATTGGAAAATGCCGAAGACCGGAATGCAAGATTTGTGACCGTCATTGCATTGGTGCTGAAAGGGAGTCTTTATTTATTTGAGGGCGACCTGAAAGGCACTATTACAAAAACACCGGCCGGATCAGGAGGTTTTGGATATGATCCTGTATTTATTCCTGAAGGTGAAACCCGTACACTGGCAGAGATGACGTTTACAGAAAAAAATGCGATAAGCCATCGTGCTGTTGCAGTAAGAAAGCTTACTGAATTTTTGGGAACCGTCTTTTGATTAGAATCATCTGCATCAGCAACGGCAGTAGCCTCATTTGAATCCTAGGATAAAGCAAATTCATACAGATTGTTCTAATTTTGAACGTTGGAACAGGAAATCACAACAGAAACGCAATACTCAGAGGCGCAGAAGCACGACATATTTCAGTCGGAATTTCTGCCATGCCTGCGGGCACTGTATAATTTCGGATTTCGTCTTACGCTAGATGAAGAGGATGCACGTGACCTTGTCCAGGACACTTATCTCAAAGCATTCCGCTTCATTAATTCGTTTAAAAAAGGCACCAATGCCAAGGCATGGATGTTTCGTATTCTGAAGAATAGTTTCATTAATGAGTACAGAAAGAAAAGAAAAGAGCCGGTAAAAGTTGATTATCAGGATGTAGAGAATACTTATAATTCTGAAGAACCTGTCGGCATAATGAATGCTGAATTAAGAGTAGAAGCACTTCAGGAAGAGCTTGGAGATGAAATATCCAATGCGCTGAATTCGCTGGAGGAGGAGTTTAAAACGGTTATTCTGCTGTGTGATGTGGAAGGCTTTAAGTATGAAGAAATAGCTGAAATTCTGGAGATCCCTATTGGCACAGTCCGCAGCCGCCTGCACCGCGCCCGTCAGATGCTCAAAGAAAAGCTTGTCCGCTATGCTCGTGAAATGGGAATTAAAACTTCTGAAGTATGAGTTCTGAAAATCAGGATGAACAGCTGAACTACGCTTGCTCCTGCATGGAAATGATGCAATCGGTCATTGACGGTGAAGCCAGCGAGGATCAAATAGTTTTTTTCAGACAGCATATGAAAGAATGCGCTTCCTGTTCCGGCAATTACAGAGTTGAAACTACCCTTCAGGAACTTGTTCGTTCCAGATGTTGCGGCAGTCACCCCCCTGCTGACCTGGCTGAAAAAATTAAAAACGAGATCAGCAAGCTCTTATGAAGTCCGGGAAAGCAATCATTTTTTCGGCTCCTTCCGGATCTGGCAAAACAACTCTGGTTCAATATCTGATTCGTAACAACAAGGATCTTGCCTTCTCAGTTTCTGCTACCACCCGTCCGCTCAGACAGGAAAAAGAAAAAGATGGAGTTGATTATTACTTTCTGTCTGAAAGTGAATTTCGAACCAAAGTTAATCAGGGTGCATTTATAGAATGGGAAGAGGTTTATAAGGGCACTTGTTATGGAACACTCAAGTCCGAAATTGAACGCATCTGGGAATTGGGAAAACATGTCATTTTTGATGTGGATGTTAAAGGCGGGTTCAGCCTCAAAAAATATTTTGGTGATAAGGCACTTGCTGTTTTTGTCAGTGTACCATCCATGGAGGTGCTCCGGTCGAGGCTGACGTCACGGGGTACAGAAACGCCTGAAAGTCTTGCACGACGGATTGGCAAGGCTGAATATGAGATGACATTCAAAGATCGTTTTGATGTTGATCTGATAAACGATGATTACGACAACGCCTGCAGGAAAGCCCAGCAGCTTTATGATGATTTTAAGAACAGAACCTGAGTTATGGACAGGGCCATCGGTTTATTTTTCGGTTCTTTTAATCCGATTCATACCGGTCACCTGATTATTGCCTCTGCCATTGCTGAGGAAGCCAATCTTGAAAAAGTATGGCTTGTTGTTACGCCCCAGAATCCATTTAAGCCTTCAAAATCCTTGCTGCACGAATTCGATCGTTTCGATATGGTCCAGGCAGCAGTTGCAGATAACCACAGGCTAATGGTCAGTGATGTGGAATTTCATCTTCCAAGACCAAGCTACACCATTCATACACTTGACCATCTTCGTACTAAGTATCCTGAGAAAAAATTCAGCCTGATTATCGGTCAGGATAATCTTGAAAGTTTTCATAAGTGGAAAGAACCGGATCGCATTCTTGAAACCTGCAACCTTCTTGTATACCCAAGACCCGATGCAAAGCCAAATGAATTACTGCTACACCCTGCCGTAAAAATGGTTAATGCGCCTCTGATGGATATATCCGCAACTTATATCAGGGATCTGGTAAAAAAGAAAAAATCCATCCGTTACCTGGTGCCGGAGGTTGTCGCTGAAATAATTTCAAGAAAAGGGTTTTATCTGGACTGAATCATATTGTTTTAATAGGTCCGTGCACTCTGAATGTAACCTGAAACCTTAATCTGCAGTTAAAAGCAGTGGCCATGAAAGATCGCGGGTTTTTAATGCTGCTTTTACCGGTGCTTTTTGCATCCTTGTCTGCTGCAGGCCAGTACGAAAGCGGACTAAGAGGGAAGGTTCTGTCTGATGACGGATCTGTACTTGCATATGCATCTATTTATGTCAAACAAACGGGCGGTGGTTCAGCCACCGATGCTTCCGGAAACTATGAAGTAAGACTGGCGCCCGGAACCTACGATGTGTATTTCCAGTATCTTGGATTCCAGACGCAGCACCTTACCATTGAGCTGGGAAATGAGTTTCTGACAAAAAATATAACACTTAAAACTCAGAATGTGCAGCTTCAGGCAGTGACAGTCCGTGCCAGAAAAGAAGATCCTGCATACTCTGTAATGCGGCGCGCTATTGCCAGAGCAAAGTATCATCTGCAGCAGGTGGACAGTTTCTCTGCAAAGGTTTATATCAAGGGCAAGGGGAAACTTAATGACTATCCCTGGCTTGCAAAAAAGGCACTTGAAAAAGAAGGTATCACCAAAGACCGGATGTTCATTCAGGAGTCGGTAAGTGAAATTCAATATAAACGGCCCTCCATTTTTTCGGAAAAAGTCATTGCCATCTACACGCAGGGGAAAAATGATAATCCATCGCCGAACGAATACATTTTCGGAAGCCTGTATGAGCCGGAAATTGCAGAAACAATTTCACCGTTGTCGCCGAAATCATTTTCCTATTACAGGTTTGAATACCTTGGGATTTTTAAAGATCAGGGCTTTGCGGTAAATAAAATCAAGGTTATTCCACGTTCCCCGGGCGACAATGTTTTTGAGGGCACTATCAATATTGTTGAGGATGTCTGGAGCATTCACAGTGTTGAGCTGAATTCTTTAAAGCTTGGCGTAAAGTTCAAGGCAAGACAGATTTATCACCCGGTGAGTGATGTAACAGGAAAATCACAGGCATGGATGCCTGTTTCACAGACATACCTGATAAACGGATCGGTGTTTGGTTTTGATTTTGAGGGCCAATATCTCGCCACAGTTAAAGACTATAAAATTTTCTTAAATCCTGCGCTTCGCCACGAGATCAATGTGGTTGACGAAAAAGCTCAGGCTGTTCCGGTAACCAAGCCTTCTGTCAATCGAACAAAAAGAACAGAACAAATCAAAAAAGATCTTGAGCAGGGAAAAGAAGTAACTGCCAAAGACCTGAATATGGTTCTTCGTGAGTATGAAAAGGAAGATGTAAAGCAGGAGCGGATTTCGTCTGATGTGCTGAGTAACCGCAGTTTTAAAATTGACAGCCTCGCGCGTAAAAAAGATTCTACATTCTGGGTATTGCTCCGTCCCGCGCCTCTTGAACCTGAAGAGGTCCGCGGCTATGTAAAGGCCGACAGCATCGCCGAAGTCAACCGAAAGCGTGATGAGGGGGACTCATTAAAAGAATCTAAATCCAAAGGTTTTCAGATCTATGATGTTTTGCTTGGGGACAGATATCGTCTTGGAAAATTCTCAAGCCTTGAAATCAAAACGCCTTATTCAAACTTTAATACTGTTGAAGGTCCTAACCTGGTTTACAGACTTTCTTTCCTGAATCGGTGGGTAGTGCGTGACAGTCTGAAGCCGGATGAGCGACCAAAGGTTACTCGTCTGGAATTCATGCCCGTGCTTCGTTATGCTTTTAAAACAGAAAAATTCTCAGGCTATCTGAGAACTGATTTCCGTACCAGACTGTCAAGGGTAACGCTTGAAACAGGCCGTTATATACAGCAATACAACAATGAGAACCCGATTAATCCGGCAGTGAACTCATTCGCCACCTTATTTCTTGGTCAGAATTACATGAAAATTCTGGAAAGAGATTTTGCGGATTTGAGTTACCGTCAGCGGTTATCGGACCGGTTTAGTTTTTCGCTTCAGACGTCATGGAATCGACGCAGAGAAATTTTTAATACAACAGACTACTCTTTATTCGGTACAGGTGAAAAAAAATTCACGCTCAATACACCGGTCTCAATTGAATTGCCAATCACGACTTTTCCCGATCATGAAGCATTGATTTTGTCAGCGGGTATTGAAATAAGACCATGGCAAAAATTCCGGATCAGAAATGGCGTCAGGTATCGTGCCGGTGGTTCGCCTGTGGTCAACATTGACTATCGAAAGGGCGTACAGGGAACACTTGGAAGCGATGTTGATTACGACCTTTTACAGGCAGGGATTCGGCATGGATTTAAAGTCGGAATCAGAGGCAAGCTGGATTACAGGATTGCTGCAGGAAAATTTCTGAACAGTAGTACTATGTATTTTCCGGACTTTAAGCATTTCAACGGAAACCGGGTTTTTGTGACTTTCACTGAGCCGCTGACCGGTTTCAGGCTGCTGGATTATTACAAATTCAGCACGGCTGACCGTTTCATTACTGCCGTTGGACATTATCACTTCCGGAAGTTTCTGGTCACCCGCATTCCTAAACTGCGGCTTCTCGGAATTCAGGAAAATATTTTTGCAGGCTATCTGTCCACACCTGCGGCAGGAAATTACCTGGAGGCAGGCTACGGACTTGATGGAATATTTCGGGTTTTCAGAGTTGAGGTTGCCGGCTCCTACCTGAATGGCAACGCTCAGGGATTAGGATTCCGTCTCGGAATTTCAAGCACCATCGGAGCAGGTTTTAATGATTGAGAATCTCCAGATTCATCAACACCTGCCTGAGTCCAAAGCCTTCTGATGCCCGGTTTTGCTGAACAGCATGTCAATCAGAATCAGTAATAAATAACTCCGGCCAAATCATATTCGGAGAAGTCCGTGTCTCTCAGAAAACATTTGATCATTACAGAATAATTTTCAGGAAGGTCAGCCGGTTTGTCCGTAGCTTTTAACCTGTCAGTGAAATAAAAGATATCAGCTCAGCATTTCAATCAGAGAGGCGGCTGCCTCTTCACCCTTATTACCGAGTTTGCCTCCGGCCCGATCAATGGCCTGTTGAAGGGTATTGGTTGTAAGCACTCCGAATATGACGGGCTTAGAAGTTTTCAGACCTACATCCATAATTCCCTGTGCTGTTGCCTGACTGATATAATCAAAGTGTGGGGTATCTCCTTTGATCAGACATCCGATACAAATGACGCCGCTGATATCTTTTTTAACTGCAAGCCTTTGTGCAGCAAGTGGAAGCTCAAAACTTCCCGGAACATAGGTGATCAGAATATCCTTTTCATGATAACCGGAACGGATCAGACCTTCTCTGGCCCCTGTAAGCAGTGCACCCGTGATCTCTTCATTCCAGCGGGCAACAACAATGCCTGCTTTCCCTTTTGGGCGTATATTTTTTTTACCGGTGACTGACTTCAGAGGACCTGCCATGTTGTTTCAAATTTGCTTAAAAAAATAATCCCCGGTTATGAGCCGGGGATCTCAAATTGTTTTGGACGCTTTACTCAAGCATCGCTTTGTATTTTTTTGCTGTCTGTGCTTCTGGTGTTTCTCCGTAGGTGTCAACCAGTTTCTCGTAAACTCCGGCTGCCTTTTCAGGCGATCCCTGCTTTTCATAGGCAAGTGCTTCTTTAAGCATATAGGAAGGAGTAAACTCCTTGTTGGGTTTATAGGAAGAGGCTTTTCCGTACCACTTTGCTGCACTGGCAAAATCTTTTTCTTCCATGTAGGTATCGCCGATGAGGCTGTAGGCACGGGCCTGTACGAGCTGATCATCGGAACTGAAATCTTCCAGATATAAACGCGCAGGACTGAACTTACCCTGCTTCAGATAGATGACGCCAACATAATAGTTCGCAAGGTTTGCTGCAGGTGTCATTCCGTACTCATCAATGATATCAAGGAATCCGAGATTATTACCATCGCCATTCAGTGCGAATTTGAGGCTGTCGCTGACTGTGTCAATGTGCTGCTCAAAATAGCGTTGTGCCTGGAACATTTCCTTCTGAGCTTCACCTTCCTGAGTGTCTTTGTAATAACCGTAGCCAAAGTAACCTCCGACTACCAGCACAAGTACACCGATTGCACCAAGTACAATTTTCGGATTGGACTCCAGCCAGTGTTCAATGCTGATAAACTTTTCCTGAAGCACTTCTGCGCTTTCAAGTACATCCTGTTTTTCTGTTTTTTTGGCCATGTTGATTTCCTGTGGGCTTAAAAATTATCGCAATTTATTAGTCAATGGTGAATGGATAGTTCGCTTCGTAGTAAATGTCTGTCATTGCCTCATGCTGACCGGGATATGAAGAAGATTCGGCGAACTCTACGCTTTCTTCCACCTGCTTCATGATCTTTGCTTCAATTGCTTCAAGATCTGCTTCGGTGGCATAGCCATGCTCGATGATGGTTGCTTTTACAGCTTCAATAGGGTCGAGCTGCTTATATTCCTCCACCTCTTCCTTGGTACGGTATTTACCGGGATCAGACATAGAGTGGCCCTTATAACGGTAAGTCCTGAACTCAAGCAGTGTTGGACCTTCTCCGTTGCGGGCACGCTCAGCGGCGCGCGCAACAGCATGATGAACATCCTCCACACGCATTGCATTCACTGATTCAGAAGGCATATCGTAGGCCTCTCCAAGTTTGTAGAGTTCTGTAACATTGGAAGTGCGGCTTACGGAAGTACCCATGGCATAGCCATTGTTTTCAATAACAAAAATGGCTGGTAATTTCCAGGTCATAGCCAGGTTCAGTGCTTCATGAAAGGCACCCTGACGCACGGCTCCGTCGCCCATGATTGTAACACACACATTTTTTGTTCCCAGGTATTGTTCAGCGAAAGCAATGCCGGCTCCAAGCGGAACCTGTGCACCGACAATACCATGCCCTCCAATAAAATTCTTTGATTTATCAAAAATGTGCATAGATCCGCCCTTACCTTTTGTGGTGCCGGTTTCTTTGCCGAACAATTCAGCCATCACCGCTTTTGGATCAGTTCCCAGAACCAGCGGATGCCCGTGGTCGCGGTAAGCTGTAATCCATTTGTCATCGGGTGTAAGCGCACTTACGGCACCTGCCGCACAGGCTTCCTGACCGATATACAAGTGACAGAAGCCTTTGATTTTTTGCTGACCATATAGCTGTCCGCAACGCTCCTCAAACCTTCTCATGAGAAGCATTCCTTCGTACCAATTCAGGTACTGTTCACCTGAAAATTCTGTTTTCGCTGATTTTGATGGCTTTGCCATAGTTTTTTCCAAAGTGGAGTGCGAAATTAAGTCGTTCGGGTACAACTACAAAATCAGGCTATTTTTGTCGGTGCATTTGAAAAACCTTCGTCTTATCAATTTTAAAAATTATGCCGACCAGTCGGTTCATTTTACCCATGACTTCACGGCCGTGGTTGGCCCTAACGGATCAGGTAAAACGAATTTACTTGAGGCACTGAATTATTTGTCACTGACCAAATCGCTTGGCAGCGCGGGCGATGCCCGCAACATCCAACTCGGAGAAAATTTTTTCACCATAATTGGACAGTTTGAGTCCGCCGGTCAGGGTACGGAGGTTCGCTGTACCGTTGAGGTTAAGGAAGGGCTGACCAAAAAAGAAATTCGGCTGGGGGGTAAGGAATGCAGACGGCTTGCAGATCATATAGGGAAATTCCCTGTTG